>NZ_LFVY01000016.1 GCF_001050155.1 Nitratireductor soli | reverse complement strand
AACCGAATCCTACGCTAAATCAATCGCTTATGCTACATCCGCCAACCCGCTAGCCTTCCGTCGTGCATAAGACGGGCTAGGACCCGTTGCATCCGGGCATGATAGTTTCGAAGCGTCGTCGTCATTGTCCTGTCCTTACCGTGGTAGGACCAAATAGCCCCGCACAAGTGGTGTGCGCTCGACCGATCTTGCGGATTATAAGGCTTGGCTGCTCAGCAATAAGGTCGGCCTATGAGGTAGCCACCCGGCAAGGGGTGTCGGCATCCAGTGTGGAGCGCAGATTATGCCGCCTGAGCGTTCAGCGTCTTTGGTATCCAGTTCCACGGCAGCACTTGCTCCAGCCTGCTGATCGGCGTGTCGGCAATGTTGGCGAGAACGTCGGCGAGTCATGCCTGCGGGTCTATGTCATTGAGCTTGGCGGTCATGATCAGGGTCGCCATGAAGGCGGCACGATCAGCACCACGATCCGATCCGGCGAAGAGCCATGACTTTCTTCCGAGAGCAAACATGGTGTGGCTTCCGAGTGGAAAACGGCTGGTTACGGAAACAGGATGGCGGGCCAAAGCCGATGAAGCGGAGAACTACACATACGCCATAGCCCTCCCAAATCGAGGCGAGAGCGAGTGGCTATGGACGGATTGCGGAGCTTCGCTGCTCAGAAGCTGAAGGTCTGCAATGCAAACATTGAAGACTTTCGCTGCGACCGCTTGATCGATGCAGCGCCTTCGAATCCATCCGCAGAAAGGGGCGCTCCAGGATGGGCGGTTCAACGATCAATAATCGACCCTCACGGCGAATGCAAAGAAGGGGCGCGCGGTGTCACCAGCGCGGCTTCGGGTATATACCCAGATAAGCCGCGTCAGTTGAAGAATGCGGCCGATCAGCGCATCCTTGGATCGGAACCCAGCTTCGCTACCGAGTTCGGGCGGCAGCTCGGCCAGATGTGCTGCAGGATTATCGGGCTTGTTCATCACGCCGTTCTCCCTCGCATGCTTGTCGTCCTGCACAATACCGAAAACCATCCGAACGCAATGATCCCCGCGAGAAAGAAGCTCTCGCTGTTTAGGTCAGGATTGGCAAAGCCGATCCATATCAACGCGATGACCGTGACACATGTGAATGCGGCAGGCGCGGCACTGGCGATGTCCTTCAATACCGAACCCTGTATAGCCGTCCATAGCGCTGTCAGAAGAAGGCTCCCAAAGCAAAGCAGGAATCCCAGTCCGTGCAACATGGCGTGACGGCTCATCGTCAGTTCAGGCACAGAAGCCACTTCGGGTGGAAATCCCTTGAACGGATCCGACGGATTAATGGCAACCACGACCAGACCAATACCGGACAAGACGATGAGCGCTGCGTGCAAGCGTCGCCTTTCGATCCCGAACATACCCAGCCCCGCCAGCAGGAAGAGCAGGCCGGTTATCGCGAAATTAACCGCCTGCACCCAACCGCCGGGTCCAAGCGCCAGCAGGCTGACGGGGTGTTCCCAGATGGAAAACCCGGTCTTTAGTGGGATCTGTACCAGAACGACCAAATAGAACAGCGGGCCTGCGATGACGCCAGCCCAAAGCAGGTATTGCCTTTCCCGGATCACAGAATACCGTCCCGGATAAAGGCCACAAGATTGTCGAGAGATTTTGCCGTCCCGTCTCCGATTCCCATTTTGACGAACTGTTCAAGCTGTTCGCGGGAGCCGCATTTCATCTCGACGATCATATGCGTAGTCGCGCCGTCCTCTTCGAGCAGCACCGAGCCCTCGGCACCCATAGCGCTGAACACGATCCGCTGGGGGCGGGAAATTTCAGTGTATGTTCCTTCGAATGGATGATCCTCGAACCCCTCATTAACGAAGCTGAAACCACCGCCTACCCGAAGGTCTATCACGCAGGCGACAAGATTGTGGCCCGAGGGATCCCACCATTTGGAGACCTGTTCGGGCTTTGTCCAAGCGTCGAATAGCTTTTCTGCCGAGGTCTTCACTGTTCGCCGCAAGATCAGGCGATTACCATCCTTGTCCAATTCAAATCGGCCAGTTGAGGTCATTTCTTTGACTCCATATCGTGTTGCTGTTCCACAAACTCTTCAAGCCGATCCAGCCTTCGCTCCCACTGCGCGCGAAAGGGGGTTAGCCAGTCGTCAATCAGTTTCAGCCCTTCGGGGCGGAGCCGCCTTGGTCGTGATTGCGCATCTATGCGTGTCTCGATGAGACCGGCCTGCTCCAAGACCTTGAGGTGTTTGGAGATCGTCGGTTGGGCAAGCCGGTGCGGCTCTGCCAGTGCAGAAACCGTGGCCTCGCCGAGGACGAGTTGCGCGAGTATCGCGCGGCGTGTTGGGTCGCTTAGCGCGACAAATGTTTCATTGAGTGTCATGAATCAGACCCTTTCCAAGGGCTTCATATTGCCCAATAGCAATATTGCTGTCAATCGATATAAAGTTGCCTGAGGGGAAGGCGAAAAGTTGCGTGAGCCGCTTCGGCAGCTTCTCTTGGTGTTTGATTGCCTGAAGCTTGGCGTGCCATTCGTTGATGCTGCAGCGGTCGACAAAATGGGCTCGAAACGGACTTTCGCTGCGGGAGATACCGAAGTCCGCTTCCGGCCGGACGCGATCATCTCCAGTCGTCAGGTTTACAAGACTGTGGCGTGGGCGTTCGTCACACCAACTTGGTGGCGTGCGGTGATCGGTGGCACATAGGCTATTGTATGTGGGAATCGGCGGTGTGTGGCGGGGCGGCGGGGATTCGAACGACCTTTTGCATTCGGCCATAGACTAAGATGGGTCTCCGACATCTTCCGAAATTTCCTGCCGGAGCTTCGGCCCGCTTGCGAGTCGGCGTCCCAGAGCTGCGATGAAGGCGTCATATCGCTCGCCGGCCTTGGCCCGAGCGGCCTGAGCGGCAGGCTCTGGCAGGGCCGGAGTCGTGGTCAGCCAGAAGCGGACGAAGATCGCCAGCGTCTCGACGGAGATACCGATGTCGCGCTCCACGCGGGTCATGCGCCGGTCGATCTGGTCGAGGCGCTTGGTGATCGCCGCCTCCTGACGTTCCGCAGCGTCGGGCGACAGGAAGGATGCAATGCCGGCCTCGGCTACTAGTGACAGCGAATGACCGCGCCGGGCCGCGTGCGCAGCGAGAGCTTTCATGACCTCGGGCTCGAGATAGACGGAGAGACGCTGCTTCTTCGGGGGCTTCGTCATCGCGGCTCTCCTAAAGCTCGATGCCGTCGCCCGGGTCGAGCGAAGCCTGGCGCGCGACCTGTCGCATGTTCTGGTTCATGCGGCCGAGACGCGCAGCGTCGTCATCAGCATCGTCCGCCGGGTCAATCTCGAACTCGTTCTCGATCGGCGCGACTTTGGTGATTGGCTGCACGCGGCTCAGCTCGGGCTGGCGGCGGCGCTCGGAATCGGTCGTGTCCTCCTCGTCTGGATTAGCTCCCGTCGCCGCTGTCAGGATCTCTGGCGAGGGCGGCAATGCCAGTTTGCTCCAGTCGTCGGTCGAGACGGTATCCGACTTCGCTATCGTGGGTGGCGGCCGCACCCGTTCCTCAAACCGACGATCTTCGTAATAACGTGCCTTCTTGGCCCGGATCGGCGGGGTGCCCGCGACCATGACTATTTCGTCGGAGGGCGGAAGCTGCATGATCTCGCCGGGCGTGAGCAACTGCCTGGCTGTTTCCGATCGAGACACCATCATGTGGCCGAGCCAAGGTGAAAGCCGGTGGCCGGCATAGTTCTTCATCGCCCGCATCTCGGTCGCGGTGCCGAGCGCATCCGACACACGCTTGGCAGTCCGCTCGTCGTTAGTCGCGAAGCTGACGCGGACATGGCAGTTGTCGAGGATCGAATTGTTCGGCCCATAAGCCTTCTCGATCTGGTTGAGAGACTGGGCGATCAGGAAGCTCTTCAGGCCGTAGCCGGCCATGAACGCCAGCGCGGACTCGAAGAAGTCGAGTCGTCCGAGCGCCGGAAACTCGTCGAGCATGAGGAGCAGTCGATACCGGTTGCCCTTGGCGTGCAAGTCCTCGGTGAGACGTCGGCCGACCTGATTGAGGATCAGGCGGATCAGCGGCTTGGTCCGGTTCATGTCCGAGGGCGGCACCACGAGGTAAAGCGTCGACGGCCGCTTGCCGCCGACGATGTCGGCGATGCGCCAGTCGCAGCGCCGCGTCACTTCGGCGACGACGGGATCGCGATAGAGGCCGAGAAACGACATCGCCGTCGAGAGCACGCCGCTGCGCTCGTTGTCCGATTTATTGAGCAGCTCGCGCGCGGCGCTGGCGATGACGGGATGCGGACCCGCTTCGCCGAGATGCGCGGTCTTCATCATCGCCGCCAGCGTTGACTCGATCGGCCGCTTTGGATCGGAGAGGAAGGCGACGACGCCGGCGAGCGTCTTGTCGGCCTCGGCGTAGAGGACGTGGAGGATCGCGCCGACCAGCAGCGCGTGACTGGTTTTTTCCCAGTGATTGCGCTTCTCGAGCGATCCTTCCGGATCGACTAGGATGTCGGCGATGTTCTGCACGTCGCGGACCTCCCACTCACCACGGCGCACCTCGAGCAGCGGATTGTAAGCGGCCGACTTGGGATTGGTCGGATCGAACAGCAGCACGCGGCCATGTCGCGATCGGAAGCCCGCCGTGAGCGTCCAGTTCTCGCCCTTGATGTCATGGACAATGGCGGAGCCTGGCCAGGTCAGCAGTGAAGGCACGACGAGGCCCACGCCCTTGCCGGAGCGGGTCGGCGCGAAGCACAGCACATGCTCCGGACCATCATGGCGCAGATAGTCGCGATCGAGCTTGCCGAGCACCACGCCATCGGGGCCGAGCAGGCCGGCGGCTTTTACCTCGTCATCCCGCGCCCAGCGTGCCGAGCCGTAGGTCTCGACGTTCTTCGCTTCACGTGCCCGCCAGACGGACATGCCGATCGCCACCGCGATAGATATGAAGCCGCCGGACGCCGCGATATAGGCGCCCTCGACGAAGATCGGCGGCGCATAAGCATCGTAGAAATACCACCACCAGAAGAAGGTTGGCGGATAGTAGATCGGCCAGCCAGCAAGCTCGAACCACGGCGGGCCGAGCTGGGGTTGGAAACCGAGCCGATAGGCCGTCCACTCCGTAGCCGCCCAGATCGTGAAAAGCACGATCATGAAGACGGTGAGGATCTGGCCCCAGAGGATTTTCGTCGCGGACATGCACCAAGCTTCCGAGCAAATAGCGTCACGCTCGGCGCCCGGTTTTGCTGCCGCAAGCAAAAATTGTCCGCGTCGTACCAACGGCGCTATATGGATACACAAAGGCGGGTCATGGCCGAAAGATCAGGGTGTCAGGCGCGGATGCCGCGGTCGAACCTCCCAAATGTCGCAGGGCACGAAGCTATAGCGTGTGGCCGCGGAGGGCAGTTCCTTTAGCATGTCAAGTTCAGCGGATGCAGTAGACCGTGCTCAATCCTCTATCCATCACGGCCGCCCTCCGCGAGTATCGCTCGCCAAGCAAACGGCCGACATCGTCGTACCTGCGCACTAGATTCTAGCGGGGCTGTCAGGTGAAGCGCTTGGCCCCAGCCACGCACAGAACGACAACGACAGTTGAAGCGATCATGGTCCAGACGATTGGTTCGCCAAGGAAGATCGCGGCCAGCAGGAATCCGAAAAAGGGTTGTAGGAGCTGCAACTGGCCGACGCCCGCGATGCCGCCTAGCGCAAGGCCGCGATACCAGAAGATGAATCCAACCATCATGCTGAAGATCGAGACGTAGGCGAGGCCGATCCAGGCGGGGACGCCAACATTGGCCCATACGTGGGGCCAGGTGAACAGGGCGATCACCGCCATGATCGGCAAGGAAAGCAGCAGCGCCCACGAAATGACCTGCCATCCACCAAGGCGACGCGAAAGCGTGGCTCCCTCCGCGTAGCCGAGCCCGCACACCAGAATGGCGGCGATCATCAGCAGGTCGCCCGCCAGCGTCCCACCATTGCTTCCGTAGAGCGCAAAGCCGGCGACGGCCGCAGCTCCTGCGACGGAAAATAGCCAGAAAGCGGGCTTCGGCCGCTCGCCGCCGCGCACGACGCCGAATATCGCGGTCGCGAGCGGAAGCAATCCGATAAAGACGATGGAGTGGGCCGCCGTGATATGTTGTAGGGCAAGCGCCGTCAGCAGTGGAAAGCCCACGACACCGCCAATTGCCACCAGTGCCAGCGGCAAGATGTCGTTGCGCACCGGTCGTGCCTGACGAAGCGCGAGCAGGAAGACTGCACCCAGCAGGGCGGCGATCACGGCGCGTGCGGAGGTGAGAAACATCGGCGAGAAGTCGGCGACCGCAACGCGCGTGGCGGGCAGTGAGCCGCTAAAAATGATGACGCCAAGGAGCCCGCTGCCCCATCCTGATGCTGTCTTATCCATAAGCCCCTCGAAGTTCGGAACTCACAGGGTAGCAACCCGGTTGTCGTGCGGAACAGGGACAGTACAATACAATTGTGGCAATCTGTATGGCTACAAAGTGCCATACAATCCCCATCGTACTACAAGTGGATCGTCAAATGGTTGACCGTGCTGGTTTGAAGACAACAGAGGTGATGAACGCCATTCGCGCCAAGGTGGCGAGCCGCGCCTACGCGACCGGCGACCGTCTGCCTTCCATCCGGAGTCTCGCGACGAGTATGGACGTCTCGCCGTCCACCGTGGTGGAAGCCTATGACAGGCTCGCAGCAGAGGGATTGGTGCGCGCTCGCCGAGGTTCAGGCTTTTACATTTCTGGGCCTACGTTGCCTCCGCTCGCGCTTGCGGAAGTCGACGGCAAGCGGGACCGCACGGTCGATCCATTTTGGGTGTCGCGGCAGTCTCTCGATGCGGACGACTCGGTCCTGAAGCCCGGCTGCGGCTGGCTGCCGTCGGACTGGATGCTCGGGGAGGCACTCCGGCGCGCATTCCGGTCATTGGCGCGCTCGGAGGAAAGCATTCTCACCGATTACGGTGGGACACGCGGATCTCTGGCGCTGCGTCGATTATTGCTAACGCGCTTCGCGGAGGACGGGGTTGAGGCGACGCCTGACCAAATCTTGCTGACAGCGTCGGGCACTCAGGCAATCGATCTGGTCTGCCGTTTCCTGTTGCGCCCTGGCAGCACAGTGCTTGTCGATGATCCTTGTTATTTCAATTTTCGAGCTCTTCTGCGGGCGCACCAAGCAAATGTGATTGGCGTCCCGTACACGGCATCAGGCCCAGATGTCGCGCAGTTCGAGGCCATTCTCGCGGCCGAACGGCCGCGTCTCTACATCACGAATTCTGCGCTCCATAACCCAACCGGCGCCACACTGACCGCGCAAACCGCGCATCGGATTCTGAACGCCGCGACCGTTCATGACATGATCATCGTCGAGGATGAGATTTTCGCGGACTTTGAGCCTGAGCCGTCGCCGAGGCTCGCAGCACTCGACGGTTTGAACCGGGTCATTCGGATCGGCAGCTTCTCCAAAACACTGTCCGCCTCGGTGCGATGTGGGTATATCGCCGCGAGGCGGGACTGGATCGACGATCTCGTCGATCTCCAGGTTGCCATCAGTTTCGGTGGCCCAAGTCCCGTTGCGACCGAACTAGTTTCCAACGTGCTGACGAGCGGGGGTTATCGCAAGCACATGGACGAGATTCGCTTGCGGCTGGTGCGCGCCCGGCGGGAGGTTGCTGGCAAGCTGCAGGAACTCGGGATAGAGCCCTGGCTGATGCCGCGCGGAGGGTTTTATCTCTGGTGCCGCCTTCCGACAGGAGTGGACACCGCCGATGTCGCGCGACAGGCGCTTGATCAGAACATTGTTCTGGCCCCCGGGAACGTCTTCAGCGTCTCCGAAAGCGCATCGGAATATTTGCGCTTCAACGTCACGCAAGCGAGCGATCGTCGCATTTGGGACGTGATGAAACGCATTGTTCAGCCCCGCGGCTGACGCCCACGTGCTCGCCCCAGCCAGCGGCGACGTTGCGACGAAGGGCGTCGGAGCCTCGCGTATCAAGATCACCTGCCGAGGCCGCGGTTGCGGCCGAAGCTCCAGTCGACGCCGCTAGCGCCGCGAGAGACGCCGGAGACGTGCTGACCGAGCTGGCGTTCGAGGGACGGGGACCAAGGCACGAGCTGGAAACCGAGGCCGTCGTCGATCATGGCGAAGCGGCCCGACGCGAGAGCGATGCGCTGCCGATAAACGCCGACGACATATTCCCCGGTCCCCGCCTTGGCGAACGGACGCCCGGTCTCGGCCGCGAGCTTCGCCCCGAGCGCTTCGACCTCGCGCTGACGCAGCGTGTCGATGAGGTTGCGGGAGAAGATGACGCTGCGGCCGTGGCGCTCGGCCAGGCGCTGCTCGATCAGATGTTCGGCGCGGCGGTCCATCGCGTCCCGGACCTCGGCACCGAACCCGCCACCGCCAAGCGCCACCGGGTCGCGGGATACCGCCTGCCGGTCGAGCCAGGTCGCGCCGGTCGCGGTGACCTGGGCGGAGATGTCGAGATCCGAGCGGATGGCAAGCGCGACACGCCGCTGCCCCCGTGCATCGTCGAACCTGCGCAGCTCGACGATCGAACCCGACGCGCTGTCGCCGGCGGCCTCGAGATCAGGCAGCTTGATGTGGTGGGTTCGGCCGTCGACCCCGTCGACCACGGCATAGGCCGTGCCCTTGAGTTCGTCGTCGAGGCCTCGCGTCACCAGCCGGCCGACAGTGGGGTCGTTCAGGCTTTCGCCGGCAAGCACATAGCTTGCCGCGCCGCGCTCGATGCCGCGGTCGGTCAGCGCGCGGTGCATGCGCTTGATGATATCGCCACGCGCGCCAAGCTCGCGCAGCGTCGCCTCGGCCTTCTCCGAGATCGTCCATTGACCGGGACCGATCTCGTCGGCGAGGCCGAGACCTTCGAGCTTGCGCAGCCGCCCGACCTTCAGGGCATGGAATTCATCGGGCTGCCGGTCCGGATGTGGCGCGAGGTCGACGACACCGGTCCTGTAGGCGTCGCGCGCGAGCTGACGATCGAGATCAGTCCAGCGCTCGGACCCGACCTGCCGCTCAATGGTGCGACGGATTTCCAGATCGGTGCGCGGCCCCAACTCCTGGGTGATGAGATCGCGTGCCCGGTCGCGCATGCCGTCCTTGATGTAGTCGCGGGAGATGACGAGGTTCTCGCCGTCATCGCGCACGCCGCGCACGATCAGATGGACATGGGGATGCTCGGTGTTCCAGTGATCGACGGCGACCCAGTCGAGGCGGGTAGCCAGATCCTTCTCCATCTGCCCGACCAGCTCACGGGTGAAGCCCTTGAGGTCGGCCATCTCCACCGCGTCGTCGGGCGACACGATGAAACGGAAGTGATGCCGGTCATCCTCGCACCGCTCCGCGAACGCCTTCGGATCGGCGTCATCCCCGCCGGGACCGAACAGGCGGGCCTTCTCTCCGTTCCGGGTCACGCCTTCGCGGCGGAGATAATTGAGGTGGGTGCCGAGCGGCGCGCTGCGTCCGTCCTGGCGCACGACCCGCGCCTTGACGACGGCGCCCCGCGAGCGGGCGGTCAGCAGCCGGTTGGCCTGCACAGCCGCGCGCTGGCCGCGGCCGAACCGGGAGCGATTGCCGGGCCCGATCCTTCCTTGCCGGGATACCGCGCCGCCGGCCTTCTGCGCGGCGGCGAGCGCCTGCGCGATGAAGGGTCTGGCCTGCTGGGCGCGCGTCGAACGGATGCGGCCGGGCCGGATGCGGAAATCGTCCTCGGCGCTCATGGGCGTGGCCCCGCACATCGCGCAAAGCCGAGGAAATCGTTGGGAAAGCGCCGCGCGCGCAGGCTGCGTCGATCAGGCGCACCTCGCGTAAACGCGCCATAACCCCTTGAAAAACCACAACCGCACAAGGCCGCACATCGCGGCCCTTTATCCTGCCATCGTGCGGTTGTGGTGACTGCTCTTCCCACTTCTGACGCCAATTCCACGCCAGAACCCGAGTATGCCGCAGGGAGTGCGAAGCCCATCATCGCGGCCCCGCACTGTCGGTTCGGGTCACGAACAGACCATCCGATCGCGGCGTTGGAGCGCGCACGGACTCCGGCGCGGGTGGTGCAACTGGATCGCTGTCGGTCTGCTGTTGATCTGCACTCGGCCTGCTGTCCACCTGCACGATGAAGAGCGGCGCACGGGTCCAGGCGAGCGGATCCGCGGTCGCCACTGTTACCCTGGCAGAAAGATCGTCGCCGCCGATGATCGGTGCGAGAGCGGCGACATAGGCGCGCGTTTCGGCCGGCAAAGGGCGACCGGTGGCGCGATATTCCTCATAGCGCCCGGGACCGGCATTATAGGCCGCGAGAAAGCCAGGCGAACCGTAGCGATCGTGCATCTCGCGCAGATACGCAGCGCCCGCCATGATGTTGTCGCGTGGGTCGTATGGATCGCCGCCGAGACCATGGCGAGCGCGCAAATCGCCCCACGTCGCTGGCATGATCTGCATCAGCCCTATCGCGCCCTTGGGTGAGATCGCGCGCACATCACCGCGGCTTTCGACGCGCATGACGGCCCGAATCCACGCCTCCGGAATGCCGAACCGGCGCGCTGCGTCGGCGATATGACCGGCATAGGGATCGCTAGGTAATGCGCGCTCCACCGATGCGTCTTGTGCGGCGGCCGGCACGGTCGACGACAGGCCGGTAAACAGGCCGGAAAGGAGGAGGAAGGCTGTGTGTCGGACGGTGGAAAACCGTCCGACGACAGCGTGATGGCAGCGGGCCGGCATCGCTCAGTCCCGCTCGCCGCGCTTGGGCGGGCGGTTCCAGTGCAGGCCCCAGGCCGATTTGTCGTCGGCCGATTGAAACAGGTTAGCGCGGATCGGCTGCGGAAAGCATGGATCATCAAGCTGCAGCGCGACGTAGTCTCCGGCCTTCTCGCCGGTGCGCTTCCAACCCGCGCCGAGTTCGGCTCGGGGTTCGTTGTTCATACTGTCGAAGACGTGCACGCGGAAATCCGGCGCATTCTCGGCGTCAGACGACTCGACCGGAATGATGATGATGTCCTGGTGCAGTAGGAGCGTCTGCAAATGGCCGATGAAGCCACCATCGTCACGTGTGAATTGACCGATCAGGGACATGATTTCCTCCTTGGGATTGCGGTGAGATTGGGAATGGGCACGTCGTCACCGCGTCGGCGCGCGCCAGACGAAGCGGCCATCGCCGTCCTCGTCGGTGTAGAGGGGGATGGCCCGGCCGATCACGGCGGAGGCGGGCAGTGGTCCGAAGTAGCGACCGTCGAGGCTGTCGCGGACTTCCCAGTTCATCAGGAACAGCTCGCCTTCAGCCACGACGCGGCAGCCCTGCCAGACGGGCAGCGGATTGCCTCGGCGATCACGTTCGAGCGCCTCGCCCATCGGCACGGCGTCGACGGTGATCGCGAGGCCAGTCCTGCAAACCCGTTGGCCAGGAAGCGCCACCACGCGCTTCATCAGAGGAACGCCGCGCGGGAGATAGCCGCCCTCGGCGAGGAAGCTCGCGAGCGGCTCGGGCGCGCGCAAGGCGACCAGATCGGTGACGTCCGGGGATGGATCGGGTTCGATGGCGTAGAGCCCGATCGGCGTGCTGGCCGACGCGTTCCAGATCAGCTTCGGCGCGAAGGAAACGAGCGACAGAATACCCAGCAACGACACGGCGGCCGTCGTGGTGATGGCGTAGCCGAGCCGGCTCACGCGCCAATCTCTCGGCGGAGAAGGAAGGCGCGATGGCGCTGCATCGTGTAGGCGCGGGGAGTCTCGCCGACGGCAAAGCGATTGTGGACGTGCCGCCAATGATCGGGCGCGACCTCAAGCGGATCGATGCCGACCGACTCGATCGCGTCGATGTGCTGGAGCATGCGCTCCACTTGTCGCCAGCCATCGACACGTAGCAGGATGTCGCCGCCGGGCGTCACGGTCGGGATAGTCTGGCAGGCATCGCCGGGGCCGACGGCGCGTAGAATGTCGAGCCGAGAGAGCACTGTGCCGTGCTCGTTCGCGGCCCAGCGCACCAGCGCGAAGGTCGCGCCGGGAGGGAAGAAGAGGATGCGGCGGCGGCGGTCGAGCACCTGTTCGCGGACCTTGCGGCCGAAGCGGATCCAGTGCTCGACCTGCTTTTCTACCCAGACGAGTTCGACCTGGGTGAGGTCCTCCGGCGGCGCGTGAGGCGCGCGGCCGGCGCGCGTAGATGCGGCGGCAAGGCCGGTCATGGGGCGTCTCCTTGGGATGGTGGGAATTCGCGCTCGAACAGCGCGCGCAGCATGTCGGCGACCGTCTGGCCGCGCTGGAAGGCCGCGATCTTGATCCGGCCGCGCATGTCGGCAGTGACGTCGATGGTCAGCCTGGCCGAGAAGTCGTCGGCGTTTTGAGGTTGCCGGGTCTGGCGATCGGGCGCCTTGATCCAGCTCTCTGGATCACCGGGCCGGGATGCGAAGCTGCGCTTGGGGGATCGTTCGCTCATGCGCCGATCCTCATCACCTCGGCCGCGAGCGCGGCGATCTCGCGCGCAGCGGGACAATCCTCGTCCTGTTCGGCAGCGATCCGTCCGGTCTGCACGACATCGGCGAAGACGATGCGCTGACCGATGGTCGTCGCCAGCAATGGCGGGTCGTGATCCGCGAGCGTCTCTGCGGTTTCGCGCGCCAGCACCGTGCGCGCCGCGCAGCGGTTCAGCACGAAGCGAGCGGCAAGCGCGGGGCGGTAGATGCGCGCTTCGCCGAGCAGCGTGAGCATCTCGGCCGTGGCCCAGCCGTCGAGCGGCGACGGCTGCACGGGGATCAACACGAGATCGGCGGCGAGCAGCGCCGAGCGCATCAGGCCGGCGACGCGTGGCGGTCCGTCGATGACGACATGGTCGGCGTCACGGGCCAGCTCGGGCGCTTCGCGGTGGAGCGTGTCGCGCGCCAGGCCGACGACACCGAAGAGCCGCTGCAATCCCTCCCGGCTGCGCTGCTGCGACCAGTCCAGTGCCGAGCCTTGCGGATCGGCGTCGATCAGCGTGACGCGCTTCCCGCCTCGCGCCCATTCGCCGGCGAGATGCAGCGCCAGCGTCGTCTTGCCGACGCCGCCCTTCTGGTTGAGGAGCGCGACGATCATGACAGTCTCCCGGCGATCGGGGACTCGTCCACAGCGGCCGAAAAACGGGTTTGCGTTAGAAAGATTCCGAAGGAATCTAGGTTAGATAAGTTACGGGGCTCGCAAGCTGCTGATTCAGCGCGAGGAATCGCCGATTCCGGTCCCCGATAGCACGAGAGTCCGGTCCCTGATGGCACGATGGTGCCGGTCCCTGATAGCACGAGACTATTCACAGCTTATCCCCAGGGCGAGTTGTCGAACGACGGCGGCGGCGCGGGATGCCCAGCGCGTCGGGATCGGTGGGTATGAAGGACAGGATTTCGGGACCGCCGAGGCATTGCTCGATGGTGAGCCGGTAGCCCGGCAGCGGCTGGCGACGGACGATGTCGCGCAGGTCGTAGGCGAAGTGCTTGAGCGGCGAGAGGCTGCCCGACTTGGCGTGCAGATGTGGGAAGTCAAAGCTCCAGCCGAACTCTTGGCGACCGCCGTGCTTGCGCACCAGGCGGTAGAGCCAGCGCTCAAGCCCGCCGGTAAGATCGAAGTATTTGCGGTCGATCGTCAGCACGAGCGCGTCGTCGAGGACGGCACCATAGAACCAGTCGGGGAGGATCAGTTCGAGACCGAGCGGACGGCCGCGGTGATCGGCGCGCTCCTTCCATTCATTGATCCAGGAGAAGCGGTGCATCCGCCGCTCGGTCGGCTGGCGGATTGAGGTCGCGACCGTGGTCGATTGCAGCCGGTCGAGCGCGGCCTTGAGGCGGTCGTAGTCGCGCAACGACACGCCGCGTCCGATGAAGTTCAGGATCTCATAGGGGGTGGTCGCCATTAGGCGCGATGGGCGCAGGCCGACGTCGCGCGCCTCAACGATCTGCGAGGCTGCCCAGATCAAGACGTCCGCGTCCCAGATCGTCGCCATGCCGTGCTCGGGCACAGCCTCGACGCGGATTTTCACCGAGCCAGCCTTGAAGGCTATCGGCGCCAGACGCTTCGACTTGGCGAGCGAAAAGAACGGGTAGGCCATGAGATCCTGCGCATCGCGGGGCGCGAGATCGCCGGGCAGCGCCCGGAACAGATCGAGTTGGGCGCGCTCATCGTATTGGGTGTGGCGGGACGACACGGCCGGCCACCTCAGCGCGGGAAGCGTCCGCCGGCGGCGGTCGAGGCTGTTTGGCGCTTGGCCGGTAAAACAGTACCGCCCCGCGGATCGGACGTGGAGGTGACGAGACCGCGATCCGCCCAGGCCTGAAGGTCGTCGACGGAATAGACCACGCGGCCGCCGAGCTTGCGGTAGATCGGACCGGTCCCGTAGGTCCGATGCTTCTCAAGGGTGCGTTCGGAAAGGCCGAGGAAGCGCGCCGCCTCCTGCGTTCTCAGGTAGCGTGGCGGTAAATTGGCGGCTCTTTCGGCCATGATCGCACCTCCGTGGTCTCGCGGGCGGCCGCTTCGAATAAGCGGCGGGTTGCGAGCACGGTGGCGCGAAGACGGCGCCCCGGACGATGTCGAAGTAAGATGCTAAAATCGACACGCGAACCGGTATCAGCGATCCCGGCGTGGGCGGCGCAGCAATGTCCGATAGCCGCCGCGAACGAGCTTCATGCCGTCGCGGGCGAGACGGATGGTGACCTCCCGGATCGGGTCGCCGACCCAGGATGCTGCGTCAATCTTGTGCTGGGGGAAGAGATGCTCGGCGACGGTGCGGTAGATGGCGCCGCTCGCGCGCGCGTCGATGGCGCGCAGCATCTGGCGGGCGCGCTGACGTCTTTGTGGCGTCAGGCGTGGATCGGGCGGCACGCGCTTGCCGAACATAGCGTGCCAGAGGCGTTCGACCGCGGTCAGCCGGTCGGGCGTCAGCTCATCGAATATGATGAACGCACCAAGGGGGCGGGCATCATCGACGCCGATCAGGGCGACGTCGTGGGGTTCGCCGCGCAATACGAGCCGGATCAGACTAGGGTCATGCTCGATGGCGGCATGGGCGTGCAGATCCTCAACGCGGAGGCGGAGTTCTCCCGCCGGGTTCGGTCCGACGGTGAACGGGAGTGTCGCGGGATCGGTTTGCGGGGTCCAGAAGATCGGCTGGATGAGCGCCGAGTTGCGAGGGTCGGCGACGAAATCGCAAGCCCCATTGCTCGGCGAACTCACGCGCAATGTCCTCGGTCAACCGCCCGACCGCTACCAGTTCCTGATAGGATTTTCTGTATTCAGGGTTACGACGCAGGAACTCCCAGGCGAGATCGCTGGGGGTCAACTTGTCGATATAGTCATAGGCGGCTTCGGACCGCCAACTTTCATCCTCGGACATTCTCCACTGCCTCCGCGCAAGGTTGTGCAACGCGAGTTTTGCAGTGGATACGATTCCGGGTTGAGCGGAGCGCGGGAAGAACGAAGTGGCCGCAACGTGATGCGGTTTACGCATCACCTCAGTGCAGGCGGCCCTGGAGCAGCTCGCAAAAGCCGCTCTTCGTCATCCATTTCGCGCGATCGAGATGGCTGGTGTAGATGCGCTGAGCGCGCTCCGGTTCGGCTTTGGCATCGAGGCCGAAGAGGACTTCGACGACTTCACGCCAGTCGGCATTTTCAGCGTCGGCATCCAGCAGCCGGACGTACAGCTTCAGATGCGCCTCGTCATAGGCGGTCAATGCCGCCCCGGCCGGCGGCTGATCAAGAAAATCGACTTTGGTCACAACATCCCCCGATCGCGAGATGTATCCAAACTGGAGGAGATTGTTAACCGTGTTTTGATCGGAACGATGACGCATGGCCTTGACGCGGGACGAGGTGGCAACGCCGCGACCTGTCGAACGTCAGGTTTCCTTCTTCGCATCAACGAGCAGCACTCCCTTGCCCTGATCGGAGTTCAGGAAGACAATGCCGGCGCGTTCGAAAGCCCGTCTCACCTCATCGCGCGTGCTCTCAAAAACCTCGAGGCCACTGGTGGATTCGAGGCGTTTGAGCGCGGTCAATGAGACCCGGGCCTTGTCAGCGAGCGTCTCCTGTGTCCAACCCAGCAACGCGCGTGCGGCCCGAAACTGTCGGGCGGTGATCATGCATGATCACCTCCCACACGGACCTACGCGTACGCCAAAACTACGACTATAATAGTCGTTCTTGGCAGCGTATTCCAGTCGGAAGTGCTTATTTACCCTCTGTCAGGCCGCCGACATCGCAACTGATTCGGTCGCAGCAAAGCCGAGGCCCCGGCCTTCCGGCCGGGGCGTCGCGCAGGGCCTCAGTCGCCCCGGCGGCCGTTGGGACGGGACCAGATGAGCGAGAGGGTCTCGCCTTCCTCGTCGTCGAAGAGGTTAGCGTAGATCGGGGCGTTGAAGCTGGGATCGTCGAGCTTCAGGCCCAGATAGGCGCGCCCTTCGTTGGAGGTCTTGGACCAGGCGGCGCCGATCTCGGCGCGGCCCACGAAGACGCGGTGGCTGGGGGCGTTCTCACCCGTAGCGCGGGCCTCGGGGACGATGCGCACGTTCTTTGCCTGGACGCTGAGGGTGACGATTTCGCCGGTGAATTCGTTCGAGCCGGTCTTCTTGAAGGTGCCGATGGTCGCCATTGTAAATCTCCGTTTTCCGTTCCCGAGCCCGCACCATTGCGGCCTCGATGGCGATCGGCAGGCCGGACGCGATCGACGGCGCACCCCGTAGGGGCCTGACAGCCAAGGAGGGCTTTCTTGTCTCGAGAGGAATGACGGCGCAGCCGGCAGGGGAAGAAAGTTTGACGCCGCTGTTGCGTCATAGGCGATCGAGGCGTCAGCCGGCGTTCGGCCAGATCAGGCCATTGAAGAGGCAGTTTGGAGCGGTTGAGGCACGGTCAGAGAACGGAGAAAATGGCGGCCATCCCGCACCGGCAGACCGGCGTCGCGGCGATGCTCATCGGCTTCGTTTCCTGCCGGCCAGAACATCGGCGCTGCATCCTGACCCTCCACCAACAACTGGGAGATCGCCGCGCCGGTTCTTCGGTCTGTCGCGGAAACAAGGTCCTGCCACTCTAGCGCTGTAACGAAGGCCGTTTGCCGGGACCTGGCGTCGTTCCGCACCCCGCGCTTCCATCATCGGCCTCAGGCGGCGTGGGCGGTCGCCGCCCACCGCACGTCTGGCCTTCGCAATGGCGATAACACCTGTCAGGTCCGCGCAAGGTCCCGGCCGGACGGACCCGTGGCCGCCGCCATCCCCGCGATCCGCACGAAGGCGGTGATGCCGACCGCGACCGCGCCGATGACGGAGAAGATGATCTGCCAGGTGTCGGAGGGCATGGTGTGTTTCACGATGCCGTGCGTCGCGTGGTAGCCGGCGAGCGCCGCGGGCGCGACGAAGGCGAGTGCGATCGCAAGACGCATCCAGAGCGGACGGATAAAGGCGAGCAGGAACTGCCCGAGCCCGAGCGTCAGTGCGGCGGCGCCAAAGCCGACGATGATTGCACCGAGCCAGCCGGCGCCAGTCTGATAGGCCCATGTCCCGGCGCTAGCGCCCGCGAAGAACGGCAACGCGAAGACAGCCAGGGTGAACAACAGCCAGCACAGGCCGCCGATCGCGGCGATGCTGGCGAGGATACTGATGAAGATCATGGTGGTGTTCTCCGCGAGATAAAGGTCTGACGGTTGCGCCTCCACCACCACCACGGCGCGTTGCCAGTATAGCCGAAGAGAAGGCGGGACGGGAGCGGAAATCCCGCAGGGTTCCCGCTTGCGGCCGTGCCGCCTTGCCCGCGATCAGCGGGCGAAGGGATCGACCTCATGAACAATGGCGGCGGCTTCGCCGTCATATTCGCCGGCGGGCATGACGCCCATGGTGCCGTCGCCGGCCTGGAAGATGATGATTGAAACCATGAGGGTGGTAGCGAGGCTGAAGGCGAACGCGTGAGCTTGATTGAGGGACATTTGACCGGCTCCTGTCTTGGAGGCGGGAGACCATCTCCCGCGCGACAGGCGCCCGATGTGTCCGGCCAATGGCCGCAATCACCG
Source organism: Nitratireductor soli (assembly GCF_001050155.1). Classification (GTDB taxonomy): domain Bacteria; phylum Pseudomonadota; class Alphaproteobacteria; order Rhizobiales; family Rhizobiaceae; genus Nitratireductor; species Nitratireductor soli. The sequence goes on along the minus strand of NZ_LFVY01000016.1, from coordinate 109,088 downwards.
CGCAGGCGAAGCTGAAGCGGCGGCACGCTTTGCGTAGTCCGACCCTTTACGGGTTGATGGCGCCAGGCCAGTGGCTGGACCAAGGATCAGCGCATAGAGGGCGGTTGATGGCGACGCGTTCTCAGGAGGAGGGTGTCAGACCGAATCGAAGTCGCGGGAATTCACCGCGTTCGCGAGCGACCTTGAATACCTGCTCAAGCGCCCCAATGAACGCGTCCTCTGTTCGGAGATGAAGCGTATAGTTGTGAAGTTCTGGGTAGTCCAAGACGAAGCATGGAATGCCGGTATCGTCGAATATTCCCATAACTGGTGGTGTATAAACCGAAAATTCATTCATGAAGAGTTCTTTGACCACAATCAGACCAATAATCTCGCGGCGTCCAACATCGATTTTGTGAACAATGCCATTCGTGAGAAACGTAAGAGAGTGGTTCTGTTGCGCATATGAAATAGAGCCGCGCAATTGAGCCGTCGCCTTCGTAAGATGGGAGACAACGGTGGATTTTTTACGTTCAATAGATCTTTGCAATGCACGCTCCGTGTTCGGGCTGTCCTTCGCTTGAATGAGCAGGATGGCAGATGCTGTGATGACAAGGACATCTACAAACTCCTTCCCGTCGTCGGGCCTGATCGGATTTAGATAGATCTGGTCGCTCGCGAATGTCCGATGTAGGGCATGAACGATGTCGAGTTCACTGAAGTGACCGGCATCATCACGCTCTAGGACCGTGTGCATGTTGGTTTTCTTGCCATGATACGAGTTCACTTCGGGTCGGACGTCCGAGATATAGAGATCTTCCGGAAATAGAGGCTCTTGGAGATGGATCGCAAATGACTGCTCGTCGTCCAACGTTGTCCTACGGCCGAACCAATCAGGCATCTGATCAAGAAAGTTCCTCGCTAGATGAAATGAGAACGGCAAGAAGTTCATGGTTTCAGCGAATGCCCGAAAGCGGGGGGCGTCATCATTCTTCGCGGAATAGCCCAGCAGTTCACGATTATGCTCGTCGAGAAAATGGATCTTAAAGTGATCGGACGAAAGCAGCTGTCTGATGTCGATGGTCATCTGGTCGTCGAACAGCGGAGACCAGAATGTCAACGGCTCGTCGTGGTCGTCGAAGAAGGCCGTTACGAGCCCATAAGAGGATGAGCCGTCTGCTGTGAGCGGTACTAGATAGAAGCGAAATTCACGCTTTACCTTTGCTGCCAGCATGTACTCTTTTGGGCACTTGATGATCAGTCTTGTAGCCTCTTCCTCGGGTAAACGCAGGGGCCAGAGGCCTCCAGGAAAGCTTACAAGTTCGGGGAATATTTCTGGATGAGTAATTGTGAGCATGCCAGCCCGTTCCTCGAATACTTTGCTGAGAAGACAATAGCCGCCTTTGCGAGATTTAGCAGTAGCGGCGCTCAAGCGCCGCCCGTTGCGAACTTCCAGACTGGGATGCCGAGCTTCTTCGCCTTGTCGGCGAGATTGTCCTGGATGCCCGTGCCGGGGAAGACGATGACCCCGATCGGCAGGACGTCGAGCATCTGATCGTTGCGCTTGAACGGTGCGGCCTTGGCATGTTTCGTCCAGTCGGGGGCGAAGCCGACCTGCGGCACCTTGCGGGCGTCGGCCCATTTGGCCGCGATCTTCTCGGCGCCCTTGGGGGACTTGCCGTGCAACAGCACCATGTCGGGGTGTTTGGCGTGGACCTGATCGAGCTTGGCCCAGATTAGGTGGTGATCGTTGAAGTCGAGCCCGCCGGTGAAGGCGATCTTCGGACCGGCGGGTAGCAGCACCTCGTTGTCGGCTCGCTTCTTGGCGGCGAGGAAGTCCCGGCTGTCAATCATCGCTGAGGTCATATTGCGATGGTTGACCATCGATCCGCGGCGGGGACGCCAGTTCGAGCCGGTGTGGCGCTCATAGTGTTCGGCGGCCTGGTCGCGCATCAGCTCGAAGGCGTTGCGGCGTTCGATCATGGTCTGGCCCTCGGCCGTCAGGCGCTCCAGCTCGACGGCCTTCACTTCGCTGCCGTCCTGTTCGCGCTGGCCGCGGCGCTGCGCCTGTTCATTGTCGTCCAGTTCGCGCTCGATCCGGTCGGTAGCCCGGTGGAAGACGTTGACCGTCGACCAGAGGAGATCGTCGAGGTCGGGCTCGAGGCGGGTGTCTTCCAGGGTGGCAATCAGGGCGTCGAAGATGTCGGCGATGGCGCCGGCGACATGGTCGCCCTCCGGAAGCGGTCGGGGATCGGGTTCATCCGTGAAGGGACGGTAGCCGTAGAGCTGTAGTTCGCTGAGGACGTGGTCGGTGGGGGAAGAGGCGTGGTGCGGTTCGTGGTCGTCGTGCTCGCTCATCGGGATGCTCCGTCGGTTCGACCGCGACCCTCGCGGCCTTCATGGCGACGAAAGCCGGCGGGCGGGCCGGACCTGCATCCGCAGCGAAGCGGAGGGCCGGAGCGCAGCGGAGGATGGCGAAGGCGGGCTATTTTGCCTCGCGATGGAAAGGCCCGCAGGGCCGCCGGAAAATAGTCCGCCGCAGACGTTACGGGTCCGGGCCGTTTGCTGGCCGATCGCCCTCTCGAAGGCCGGGGACGCGGTTCTCTCCGACCTGGGATCATTCGAGCGATGTCGACGACGGCGCTCCCGCCGCCTGCATTCTCCTCGCGGTCTATGCCACCAGCGCCATGAAGCGTGCGACGTCTTGGGGCGCGATCTGCACGCGGACCGCTGCCCGGAGGCTATCCAGCCCCGTCAGGCGGAGATCCTCGTTGAAGTCGCTTAAGGCTGGAGACACCACGACCGCCTCGATCCCGGCCGAGTTCGCCCGTTCGATCAAGGTCGCCATCGCGCCGTCGCCGGCCGGATCATTGTCGCGGGCGATGTAGAGTCGGCGCAGCGTGTCGGGGAACAGGATGGCCGAGAGACGCGCCGCCGAAAGCGCCGCCGCCATCGGCATGGTGGGCAGCGCCATCCTGAGCGACAGCATCGTTTCGATGCCTTCGCCCGCCGCCATCACTTCGCCCGCCACAGCGAAGCGAACGGCATGCCCCAGCAGATCGCCCATCGCCCGTCTCGGCGTGTCGATCGGAGCCTTGTCCGAGCCGTCGGGAGCGAGCCAGGTGCGGTGCGCGCCGGTCTGACGCCCGGCGAGATCGGTGACGGATGCGATCATCGCCGGCCAGGTCTCCATCGGGGAATGTTCGTCGGGACGGTAATAGCAATGGGGATGGAAGCGCAGGCTTCCGGTTCCGTGCAAATCCGTAATGCCGCGTGTGCGGAGATACGTCTTTACGAGTGTGCCGGAAATTGGCTGCGCCATTGCGAAGAGCCGCCGTGCCGCTTCCGGTGATCCTGATGGCGCCGACGCCGGTGTGCGCCGGGTAGAGCTTGGCTCCGGTTCGGGGTGCGGCAGGCTGAGAAAGGTCCGGGCCTCGTCGGCGATGTCCTTGAAGTCGACCAGGCCGCAGCTCTCGCGGATGACGTCGAGGAGATCGCCATGCTCGCCTGTGGCGGCGTCGGTCCATTTGCCGGCGGCGCCCTTGCCGGTCTCGCCACCCTTCAGCCGCACGAACATCGAGCGGCCGGGCGTGTTGCGAACATCGCCGACCAGCCAGTAGCGGCCCTCACGGTGGCCGGCAGAGAGGTAGTGGCGGCATACCGCCTCGGCCTGCCGGCCGAGACGGATTGCCAGTTCGGAGGCGTCCTGCCGTGCCATCACGCCGCCTCCCGCTCACTGACGCGCTCGACGGGATAGCGCTCCAGCACCTTGGCTAGGATAGCGGCGCCGGTCGTATCGGTCGGCACGAACATCCGCAGCTTCCACGAGATGATTTCGTGAAACAGGCCATAGGCCCGCAGGCGATCGCGCATGGCGTCTGTGAAGCCCGACAGCTCGATGCGGTTGGCGCCCATGACCCGGACGCGGCGAAGCTGAAGACCCTCGCTCAGATCGAGGATGGTCTTGCCGTCCATCAGCGCCATGAAGGCGTCGTCGGGCGTCAGGGTTGACGTGCCGGTCGCGAGCGCGCCAGCCACCCAAGCCGGGGAGACGCGGCGGCCGACGATGCGCTCGCCGTCATCGGTCTGAAGCCGATACACCCGCGTCGACTCGTTCGGCAGCCGCTTCCAGATCGGCAGCAAGAGCCCGCTGACGACATGGATAGTGCTATCGGCATACTCCGGCACCTCGGCGGCCTCGGCATCCCATGCCGCAATGAAGGCGATCCGCTCCGCCTGCACCCAATGGGTCTCATCCATGATCTTGATGGGGATGTTATGCGTTTCCATCGGCCGGATCAGCCGGACACGCCGTTCGATCTCGCCATCGTCGAGCATGATGCTGGTGGTCGGGACCTGTACGGCGGCGCGGCCCGAACGCTCGTTGACCAGCAGCTTCGCGCCCGGATCATCGAGATGGTCGAGCGCCTCGGCCAGCGTCACGGGACGGTTTCGCTGGCGCTGGGTGATGGTCAGCAGCCGAGCCTCGGCCCCGGTGCCAGGATGGACGTGGATCGTTCGGCGGTCGGTGACGATGAAGCTCTCGGCCTGCAGCGCCTCCAGCCCGACGTCGTAGCTGCCGGAAGCGATGGCGCCTTCGATCTTGGCGTTCAACAGCCGCTCGAACGCGGTGAACAGGACACCCTGAAGGTCGATGGTCAGTGCCAACAGCCTGTTCAGGAAGGTGGTGATCGGCGGCAGTTCGTCCTTGATGCCGGTGGAATCCATCAGCGAGAGGCCGGTGGCGTCCTCGAACATCTGGAGCGAGCAGCCGTCGACCTTGCCGCGCACCAGCAGCAGGTAGAGCTGCCGCAGGGCGTCGCGGGCGTAGTGCGATTCCAGATTATCCTCGGGCCGGAACAGGCCCTGGCCGCCAGTCTGGCGCTGGCCGCGCGTGATTGCGCCGAGCGTGTCGAGGCGGCGGGCGATGGTCGACAGGAAGCGCTTTTCGGCCTTCACGTCGGTCGAGATCGGCCGGAACAGCGGCGGCTGCGCCTGGTTGGTCCGGTTGGTGCGGCCCAGGCCCTGAATGGCGGCGTCGGCTTTCCACCCCGGCTCCAGCAGATAGTGGACGCGCAGCCGCTGGTTCCGCGCCGACAGATCGGCGTGGTAGCTGCGCCCGGTGCCGCCGGCGTCGGAGAAGATCAGGATACGCTTCTGATCATCCATGAACGCTTGAGTCTCGGCGAGATTGGCCGATCCGGCGCGGTTCTCCACGGCAAGGCGGTCGATGCCGCCGGGGCTGGTCTTGCGGACGATGCGGCGCGAGCGCCCTGTCACCTCAGCCACGACATCGGTTCCGAAGCGCTGGACGATCTGATCGAGCGCGCCGGGAACCGGGGGCAGCGAAGCGAGCCTCTCGATCAGGCGGTCACGACGGGCAACGGCGTCGCGGCTCTCGACCGGCTGGCCGTCGCGAAACACCGGTCGCGACGACAGGTTGCCCTCGCTGTCGGTGAAGGGCTCATAGAGCTGCACCGGGAAGGAATGGGCGAGATAATCCAGAACGTACTCGCGCGGGGTGATGTCCACCCGGACGTCGTTCCATTCTTCCGTCGGGATCTCCGCGAGCCGGCGTTCCATCAATGCCTCGCCGGTCGAGACGATCTGGATCACGGCGGCATGGCCGTCCGCCAGGTCCTGCTCGATTGACCGGATCAGGGTCGGCGTCTTCATGCTGGTGAGGAGGTGGCCGAAGAAGCGCTGCTTGGCGGATTCGAAGGCCGAGCGTGCGGCGGACTTGGCCTGCCGGTTCAGCGTGCCGCTGTCGCCGGTGATGTTGGCGGCCTGCATTGCGGCGTCGAGATTGTTATGGATGACGGCGAAGGCTCCGGCATAGACATCGTAAATGCCGGTCTGCTCAGGGGTTAGCTGGTGCTCGACCAGTTCGTATTCGACGCCGTCATAGGAAAGCGACCGCGCCGTGTAGAGGCCGAGTGAGCGCAGGTCGCGGGCCAGCACTTCCATCGCGGCCACGCCGCCGTCCTCGATCGCTTCGACGAATTCGGCGCGGGTGGAGAACGGGAAGTCCTCGCCGCCCCAGAGACCGAGGCGCTGGGCGTAGGCGAGATTGTGGACGGTGGTCGCGCCGGTCGCCGAGACATAGACGACGCGCGCATTCGGCAGCGCGTGCTGGAGGCGCAGGCCCGCGCGGCCCTGTTGCGAGGCGGCGACGTCGCCGCGTTCGCCCTTGCCGCCGGCGGCATTCTGCATGGCGTGGCTCTCGTCGAAGATGATCACTCCATCGAAGTCGGAGCGCAACCATTCGACGATCTGCTTGACGCGGGAAAGCTTCTCGCCGCGGTCGTCGGACCGTAGCGTGGCATAGGTGGTGAATAGGACGGCTTCCGAGAGCGTGATGTCCTTGCCCTGCGGGAAACGCGACAGCGGCGTGACCAGCAGCCGCTCCATGCCGAGCGCCGACCAGTCGCGTTGCGCATCCTCCAGCAGTTTGTCGGATTTGGAGATCCACACCGCCTTGCGGCGCCCCCGCATCCAGTTGTCGAGGATGATGCCGGCCGACTGGCGACCCTTGCCCGCACCGGTGCCGTCGCCAAGCATGAAGCCCCGGCGGAACCGCACGGCGTTCGGCGCATCTTCGGGTGCGGCCGAGACGACGTCGAAGGTCTCATCGAGCGTCCACGACCCGGCGAGGAAGTCGGAGTGCGCCTCGCCGGCGTAGATGATGGTTTCGAGCTGGGCGTCCGAGAGAAGCCCTTCGGTAACGATGTTGGCGGGCAGCCGGGGCCGGTAGCTCGGCCTGGGCGGCGCGACCGAGGCCATCGCCACGGATTGCACCAGCTTGGTCGGGTGGGCCTGAGCACCGGGAATACGGATCGCCTGCAATCCGTATTCTTCATAGATCGCGTCGGTGATCCGGCCGTTTTCGGCGGGCGTCCAGTCCACGGTTTCATAGGCGAGTTCGACGCCTTCGGGCTCAATGGACGCGGGCGTGGCGGGACGTACAGCAGCGGTACCCGCGAGGTATCCGCGAACGGTGGGGGGCGTCGCGGCGGACGCCGAGGTTGTCACTGGCGGGAGGGTGGCAGTCGGACGCGGCGGAACCTGCGTCTCAATCCAGCCGAGCAGCGTTTCGATGTCCGGCGCGATGCCGGGCGAAAGGGGAAATGCCGAACGATCGTCGGCCGGCAGCTTGTCAATGACCGTCAGCCGCGTGTCGATGGTCGTGTCGTGCTTGGCATAGACTGAGCCGTCGACGGCCGCGGTGAAGACGATGCGGCCACGCTCCTGAAGCCGGACGAAGGCCGCGGCCCAAGCCGGATGGTCGGGGCTGAAGTTGGCGCCAGTGATCGCCACCAGCCGCCCGCCATCGGCGAGCCGGGCCAGCGCCGAGGCGACATGGCGATAAGCGGCGTCGCCCACGCGGCCGGAGACGTTTGCCATGACGGAGAATGGCGGGTTCATCAGCACGACGGAGGGGGTGGTGCCCGGCGCGAGATGGTCGTCGATCTGGGCGGCGTCGAAGCGGGTGACGGCAACGGCCGGAAACAGCGCTGCGAGAAGATCGGCACGGGTCTCGGCCAACTCGTTGAGGAGGAGCGTTCCGCCTGAAATCTCGGCCAGGACGGCGAGCAGGCCGGTGCCAGCCGAGGGCTCCAGCACGATATCGCCAGCGACAACGGAGGCGGCCAACACTGCGGCGAGGCCGAGCGGCGCCGGCGTCGAGAACTGCTGGAGCGCCTGCGATTCTTCCGAGCGCCGCGTATGCGTCGGCAGGTGCCGGGCGATCTTTGCAAGAGCGGAGAAACGTGCAGCCGGAGATGCGGCCTTACGGAAAAGTGCCTTTCCGTATTTGCGCAGGAAGAGGACTGTCGCGACCTCGCATGCCTCATAGGCCGCCTTCCAGTCCCAGGCGCCGCTGGTGTCGGATGCGCCGAAGGCTGCTTCCATGGCTGCACGGAGGATCGCGGCGTCGATGTGCTGGCCGCGTTCGAGATGATCGAGAAGCTGTTGCGCCACGGCGAGGATCGGGGATGCACGGGTGACGGGCGCGGCCGGAAGGGCCACGGGATGCAGGATGTTCATGGGAGGAACCTCGGGAGAGCGGAAGGGACAAGCCCGGTCGGCGCTCTCTCTCGACCGCCCGGACTCGACCCGTCCCGGCCGTCCTCTCCCTCTCGTCCGCTGACATTAAAAAAGCGCCCGACCGTGAGGCCGGGCGCGCGCATGGTCGGGAATCATCGCACACCTGCCTCAGCCAGCCACCGGTCGGTGCTGATCCACTTGATCGTGCGGCCGGTGGAGAGATCGAGCAGATGGGCGCCGCCGGAGAAACCGTCGACGACAGGGTCCGAGGCAATGCCGGCCCATTGAAACCCCCAGGTGCCGGAGAGCGCGAACGCCTCGGCGCAGCGGGTGACGAAGGTGACCAGCAATTGCGGATCGGCGGTTCCGGGGTCGCGAAGCCAGAGGCGCGTCGCGCCATGCTCGGGCGTGAGCGAGAGCAGGAAGGGTTCGGCGGACGGGTCCTCGCGACCGTTCTCGGCCATCAGCGCGGTGTAGATGTCGAACGCCTGCGCGACATTGGCGACCGAGCCGACGTCGAGCAGGCACGAGAAGCGGGTGAGATATTCGGCCATATCAGGCTCCTGAAACGAAAGGAGCCCGGCACTGGGCCGGGCTCTGAGTGGATGGGATTGGGAAGGTGCGGAGCGGCCGAAGCCGCCCCGCGAGCCCGCTCATTCGGCGGCGACGAGGTGACGCTCGTCGTCTTCGCCATCGGCCGGCGATTCCGTTTCCTCGTCGGCGCTGAGGAAGTCAGGCAGTTCGGCCCCATCGGCTTCTCCGCCGCCGTCCACTTCCGATGCCGCATCGCCGTCGACGCTAGCAATCCGAAGCGGCTCAGGCAGCCAGCCACTATCGGCCAGGAGACGCTCGGCCTCCTTGGCCATATCGCCCTTCTTCAGATGGTCGATAAGCTCTGCCGCCCGTTCGCCGGCGCCTTCGCGGACAGCTTCGAGGATGCGAGGCTTGGTGACACGACTGAGGTAATTGCCGAAGGTCGGGCGCCAACCGGCTTCGACGATGTCGAGCCCGGTCGCCCGCGTCAGCCGATCGGCCTGCGCGAGCCTCATATCGAGCGTGTGCTGCGACACGCCGCCCGCGCTGTGCGGGTTCGGCCGCTCATAGAGCGCGTTGACCCCATAGCTGACGCAATGCGCCAGCAAAGCCATGCGGCTGGCATCGTCGAGCGCGGCGAGCCAGTCCCAGAGGGCGTCGTCGTCCTTCGGGATGTCGGCGGCCCATGCGTCGTGACGCTCCTGCACGGCGCGAGCGGAAGGGCTGTCCTTCAGCGCCTCGTCCTGAACGGGGAAGAAGATGTGCTTCACCCCGGCCTCCATGGCGCCCGTGTACATGCGGGTCATGAAGTTGTCCGAGACGAGTTTGTGGAGGAGCGCCGTCATGGCGATGTGCGGGTTTTCCGCCACCGCGTTGCGCAGCGCGAGGGTGCGGTAGGCGGTCAGCTCGACGACGAGGCGTTCGGGCAACGGCCTGATGCTGTCGTCCTCATCGTCCTGCTCGGGTTCGACTGGCTGGCCGCCGATGGTGATGACGGCGCGTTGCACCGACGGGCGATCGGCGTCGACGGATTCGGTGTCTGTCTCCGATCCTTCCTCGCCATCGGCACGGACCTGAGGCACATCCTCGGGCCGGACGAAGCCGCGATCGACCGAAAGTGATCCGTCGGCGTCGATGCTGACGAAGACGCCGGCGATGGCGATGTCGGCCGGGTCGAAGTGCTCCGGGCGATCGTCGAACGCGGCCAGAGCCGTCTCGATCTCGCCCATACGCTCGTCGACCTCATCGGGCAGCTCGTCGGCGTCCTGATATTCCGCTTCGAGCCTGGCCTGCTCGGCGGTGAGCGCATCAATGGTCGCCTGTTCCTCGGCCGACAGATCGATCGGCGCGCCGGAGACCTCGTGCAGGCCGCGTACCGCGTCGTAGGGGAAGCTGACCGCGACCTCGATCCACTTCCAGCCTTCGGCGGCGATCGCCTCGGCCTCGGCCTTCAGTTTCTCGGCGACGAGGCGATCGAGAAGCCCCACGTCCTGCAGCCAGCCGCCATCGTCGGCCTGGAACAGGTCGCGCATGACGATGCCGCCAGCGGCCTCATAGGTGTCGATTCCAAGGAAGACGGCGCGCTTGTCGGAGGCGCGCACCGTGGTCTCGGTCAGCATGCGCCGGATCTGATAGGGCTCCTTCGACCAGGCGTCCTTGATCGCGTCCCAGACCTGGGTCTGACGCTCGTGGTCGCCGGACACGGTGAAGGCCATGAGCTGCTCCAGCGTCATGCCATCGTCGGCATAGACGTCGTGCAGCGCGGGCGACACGGTTGCGAGGCGTAGCCGCTGTTTGACCACGTTGACGGGCACGAAGAACGCCGCGGCGATCTCTTCCTCGGTCATGCCCTTGGTCAGCATGTCGTGGAAGGCGCGAAACTGATCGAGCGGATGGAGCGGCGCGCGCTCGATGTTCTCGGCGAGCGACACTTCCTCGGGAAGGATGACGCCGTCGCGATCGCGGACCACGCAGGGCACGGGTGCGACCTTGGCGAGACGCTTCTGCTTCACCAGCAGTTCGAGTGCGCGGAAGCGGCGGCCGCCGGCGGGCACCTCGAACATGCCGGTCTCGTTGCCTTCGGCGTCAACGACGGGGAAGACGCTGAGGCTCTGGATCAGGCCGCGCCGGGCGATCGAGGCCGCCAGGTCCTCGATCGAGACGCCGGCCTTCACCCGCCGGACGTTGGACTGGCTGAGCACCAGCTTGTTGAAGGGGATGTCGCGCGAGGACGACAGGATGATCTTCTGAACAGCAGTAGCCATCGGGGATTACTCCGCGACGGGCGGCCGAGAGACTCTCTCTCAACCTCCAACCCGTCACGGAGCGAAGCGCCGCCCTCTTCCTCTAAAGGGGGCAGCGCCACGGACCGGCAAACCAGAAAGGCACGGAAGCGCAAAGCCGGAGACACGGACAACCGCATCCCCGGCTTCGCGGAAATCAGGCAGCTCGATCGAGCAGCTTCTTGGCCTTACCCTCCATGTCGAGGCGGGCGTCCTGATGCGGCTTGTCGCGCGCGACGGCAGTGATGCCCTGCACGAAATCGAAGATGGACTCCGGAGGACGGCCTTCCTCCGCCAGCACCCTGTCGATGATCTTGCCGGTCTCGGCCTTGGAGAAGCCCCGCCGACGCAGGAAGTCGGTGCGGTCTTCGTCCGTTCTGGCGACGATCCGCTCGCGGGCGGCCTTGATGCCGTTGACGAACGGCAGGGGCGAGGAGTTGGCGAAGTTCAGCAGCGCCGGGGCTGCCTCATGCGCGAAGCGGTTGGCCGCATATTTGGAGTGGCGGATGGTGATTTCCTCGAAATCCTCCACGCCCCACAAATTGCGATTCTGGCAGACCGCGCGCAGATAGAAGCTCGCCATGCCGAGCGTCTTGGCGCCGACTTCGGAATTCCAGCAATAGAAGCCGCGGAAATAGAGGTCGGGCGATCCGTCCGGCAGTCGGCCGGCCTCAATCGGATTCAGGTCGTCGACCAGGAACAGGAAGACGTCGCGGTCGGAGGCATAGAGCGTGGTCGTATCCTTGGTGATGTCGACGCGCGGATTGTAGATCCCGGTCGACCAGTCGAGCACGCCCGGCACCTTCCAGCGGGTGTCGCCCGTGCCGTTGCCGGCAATGCGCTGCACCGCCTCGACCAGTTCGTGATCGTAGATGCGGCCATAGTCCGGGCCAGTGACGGCGCGCAGTTCGACACGCCCAGTATCGGTTTCGAGCGTCTTGATCTGCTCGGCCCGATTGGAGGTCAGGCCATATTGCAGGTTGATGCCAGCAAGGGCGGCGGGGAGCTGCCGCAAATAGGCGGCGGGCGCTCCGACCAGGCTGGCGAGTTGGCCGAAGGACCAGTGCGTCGGCGCGACTGGCGCATCCGTGCCCGGCAGGATCAGGGCCAGCCGCTCCGGGTCGTTGCGGTTCGCCTCGACATGGATGAGCGCGCTCTCCACCACCCGCGTCCGGCTGCGTTCGGTGCGGTCGCGGACCGTGTGGGCCAACTCGGACAAGGAGAGGTAGCGCTCGTCGGCCGGACGCGAGAACCATTCGGACGAGACGCGGCCGACCCGCTCGCCACGGCCGACATCGACCTTGTAACCGCCGCGGGTGTCACGGCGCGCATCGAGGACCTGCATATTCATGGGACCAATCTCCATGACGGGCGCCGGAGACCTCTTCTCCGACCTTCAACCCGTCACGGGAAACAAGTCCACTCTCTCACTCTCAGCGGGGCGTTGCGGGGCAGCCGCCCTGCAGAAGGGGTCGGTCGAGACCAAGGCTCGGGCGCAGGGGAAGGCTTTCCCCTCCCGGTGCGGATGTACAAGGTGACCTGTTGAGCAGTCGTCGCTGTTGGCTCAGGGGTCCGTTTGAGGCGAACGCGTTTCGTAGAGCGGCAGCCTCTTCTACCTGGCACCTTTCTTCATCCACGCAGATTGATACAATTCCTCGGATAAGAGGTCCTTTTCTCCGAGGTTCCGTATCGTGCCGTCATCCATGTCCCAACGCCAGATTGCCCATACCGTGCTGACCGCGCGCGGCATTTCGCGCCTGGTAGAGCTGCGCGAAGCGGGTGTAACGGCTGCCACCATGAGCCGGATGGAACGTGACGGCGAGGTGCTTCGGCTCGCGCGCGGACTTTATCAGCTTTCCGACGCGCCCCTCGACGTTCACCATAGTCTTGCAGAGACGGCCAAACGGATTCCCAAGGGCGTCGTTTGCCTCGTTTCTGCCCTGGCGTTCCACGGGCTGACCGATCAGCTGCCCAGGAAAGTTTGGCTCGCGGTGGGCCGGAAGGACTGGTCCCCGAAACCCAAAGGCACGCCCATTCGGCTGGTACGTTTCACAGATCGTCTCCTTACGGAGGGGGTTGAGACCCACCCGGTCGAGAGGGTGCCCGTGAAGGTTTTCGGCGTCGCAAAGACGATTGCCGATTGCTTCCGATATCGGAACAAGATTGGCCTGTCCGTGGCGATCGAAGGCCTTCAGGAAGCGCTGCGCCAGCGCAAGACGACGGCAAGCGAGATTGCCAGCCAGGCTGAGCGAGGAACGGTCGCCACGGTCATTCGGCCCTATCTCGAGGCACTGACCGCCAATCGCTAAGGAGATCGAGAATATCGGCGCCTCAGTTCACACCCGCCTGTCGCCGGTCGCCAAAACGAGGCGATGGTGACCCAGGCGGGCGCCGACTGGTATTCTTGACTTTGGATTTAAATGGTCATATATGAGCAGTTGTCAGCAACATTGTGTCATATATGGACGATTTAGATGGGTTCCCCTAAGGCGAAACCAGCACTGGAACGACTGGGCCAGGATATCCGCAACGCGCGTCTGCGGCGTGGCATCGCCGTGGCGGATCTCGCCGTGCGTGCGGGAACCTCGCCAAGTTCCATCGCCCGCCTTGAACGGGGCGATCCGGGCGTTGCCATCGGAACGCTTGCCGACGTTCTCGTTGTGCTCGGCCTCCTGGAGCGCCTCGCTGACCTGGTCGATATCCGCAAGGACGATCTGGGGCTGGCGCTGGCAGCGGAGCACGGACCGCGCAGGGGCCGCTCCTTCGCGGCAAGGCTGAAAAAGCAGAAGGCTCAGACGGAGGAGACGCAGGATCGGCAGGACGTTGTGGACCCTGACGGGGCTTCCTTCTGATGGCCGATTTCGTCGCCCATGTCGCGCTTGGCGAAGGCCACGCATCGGTGGGCCAGTTGCGTTTCACCCATGCCGGGCCACGCCAATTCTCGACCTTCGCCTATGACGCCGAATGGATCGAAAACCCGCGCGCCTTCGCCATACAGCCCGATTTTCCTCTTGAGGCCGGCCCATTTCACACCTCGGGTCAGCCCGGCAACATGCGCGACGCCTTGGCGGGCGTTTTCGCGGATGCGGCTCCAGACAGTTGGGGACGCAGGCTGCTCGAACGCGCCTATGGCAATGGTCTCAACGAATTCGAGTATCTGACGCTTTCCGACGATACCTGCCGGCAGGGCGCGTTGCGCTTTCTGGATGACAAGGGCGAGGTCATTCGCGGCAAGGCAGCGGACGCCGTTCCGCGTCTGGTCGATCTCGAAACCATCACGGTGATCGCGCGCGCCTATGAGCAGGGCAAGGAAATCTCACCCGAGGAGATGCAGGCTCTGGCCGGCGCCGGCGGCTCCGGCGGTGCTCGCCCCAAAGCCAATGTCAGGGACGGCGATGTGCTGTGGCTGGCGAAGTTCACCTCGGTCCACGATCAACAGCCGATCGAGCGCGTCGAGGTCGCAACCCTTCGCCTGGCGGCAGCCTGCGGTATCCGCACGCCAGAGACACGGTTGGAGTTGGCCGACACGCCGTTCCCGGTCGCGCTGATCCAGCGGTTCGACCGGCGTGGGGCCGCTCGGATCCCATACATCTCCGCGCGCACCGCGCTCGGCAAGACAGGGGCGGAGCTGGGTTCCTATACGGAGATCGTCGATTTCATGCGGTCTTATTCATCCGACCCCATGGCCGACTTTCGCGAGCTCTATCGGCGTCTGATCTTCACGATCCTCGTGTCCAACAAGGACGATCACCTGAAGAACCACGGCTTCCTCTATGTGGGAGCGGGTCAATGGCGGCTGTCGCCGGTATTCGACGTGAACCCGGCGCCGGATCGCAACCCGTATCTCGAGACGGCGATCCTTGAGGGCGGGACTCATGATCGGTCGATCATCCTCGCACTGGAAGCCTGCGAATTTTTCGAGATTTCCGAGGCCGAGGCACGGGAGATCATCCGAACCATGGCGCAGCGCATTTCGGACGGATGGCGGGAAGCCTTCAGGCAGGTTGGCGTCTCTGGCGGGCTCGCACGCGATTATGAGGCTGCTTTCGTCGGCGATGAGATGGAAACAGCGCGCAGAGTTTAATTCATATATGACGATGAATCTCTGATTATCAGTCAAATATGAGTATTTGAGAGGTGTCGGCGTTGCGAATCACGACGGATCGTTGAGATGCGTTTGAAAGCGGGGCGTGGGAAATCCAGGAGTGAGCAACTGCAAAGGGCCAAGCCGCCGCGTGTCGGGCAATCAGATTTAGCTTGAAGGGCTGTGCAGAAAAATGAGCCCCGCAGCGTTCACTACGGGGCTCATCCAAACTCAAGATAGGTACGTTAGGTCCGATCGTGGACCTGGGCGAGCGGGGCAACCCTCTTCGCCGCATCGACGCCCGCCTGTGCGGACTGTTTGGAGGTGTAGACTTCGGAGTGGCACAGGGTTTCGCCGTTGGCACCCTTAAGACGCCAGAAGTACCCGCCTGCGTTCGCGCGAAGGATTTCAAACATGTAGCTGGCCCTCCTTGGGCCGGAAATGAGACCCGTCCGAAGCGCCGGGTCATTGATTTCTGAGGATGGGCCAGCTAGGGTAATGGTGTTCAAGCATGCCTAGCGGGCTTCGGCCCAGGTATTCGGAAATCGGCTGGTTTACGAGACCAGTCGGTTTTCCGTCCATGTTGCCTTCGAGGTGAGATACGGCCCCCTCGGCGGAAGTTCGTCTGGACTCACCGGCGGAACTTCAGGAAACCGCGTCCCATCCTTTACTTCAGCGATCCGGCCCTGATTGAGGCCGAAGAACGCTGCAATATCGTGATGGCGGTCGCCCCGCTTGATCATTCCGCGAATGAGCGCCGCATCGCGCTCCGTAATTGTGAGGCCACTGGGCTTCGCCCGTGATGCCATGCATTTCTCCTATGTTCCCAACGCCAGACTCTAGCCTGACGTCTCCTATATGAGCGCGATTCGCTTGACGGTCAATAGTAAATCAAATAATTGCTAGCCGTAGCTAGTTACGGTTTTATATTCTCTTGACGGCGTAGTGCGCTACGGCTATAAATCGCGTATGACGAAACGAGTGAAAACAGTCGCCCTCGGTCGCTCCGCCGCCCGCCTTCTGGATGTTGCGGAGGTCTTTGCGGGCGTTGGCGTGTCGCGCGAGGAAACGGTGGTTCGCCCTGGCGAACGGCTGCCGGTTATCGGCGTACGTGATCTCCAAGATGGCGCTGTAGCCGCGCGAGAAGCGCTGGACACAGTAGGCTTTTCGTCTCCCTCCAAAGCGGCGACCTATGCGGTGCAGGTCGATGACGTGCTCGTCACGGGGCGCGGTACGCTCCTGAAATTCGGCCTTGTGGGGGATGAGACAGTAGGGGCTATCGCCAGCGCAAACATCATTGTCGTGCGACCCGGCCCCGATGTGGCGGGCGGCGCGCTGTTTGCAATCCTGTCCAGCGATGTGTTTCGCCCAAAGATCGAGGTTCTGCGGAGAGGGGCGACGACGTTGCTGTCCCTGTCGCCAAAAGACCTTGCCAAGCTCGAAATCAATCTGCCGTCGCGGAACGAACAGGAGCGCATCGCCGCCCTCGTTAAGGACGCGCAAATCGCCTACCGCACCGCCCTGGAGGCTGCCGAAATCCGCCGCTCACTCGCGCGGCGTCTGATTGACGCTCGTCTGTTTGGCGACAACCAGAACAATTGAGGAAAACATGGCCAAGCTTACACGCACCGAACTGGAAAATCATCTTTGGAAATCCGCCGACATCCTGCGCGGCTCCATCGATAGTTCAGATTACAAGATCTACATCTTTGGCTTTCTGTTCCTGAAGCGGCTGTCTGATCGTTTCGAAGAAGAAGCCAAGGAGGCCATGCGTCAGGGTCTGCCGGAGGATGTCGCCTACAGCGACCCGGACGAGCATGAGTTCTTTCTGGTTGAACGCGCGCGCTGGTCGTCGATCAAAAAGCTGACGACGGGCATTGGCGATCACCTCAACAAGGCATGCGCCGCGATTGAGGACGCCAATCCCTCGATTGAAGGCGTACTGGCCAATATCGACTTCAATTCCGAATCACGCCTTGGCGACGCCAAGAACCGCGAAGGCGTTTTGTCGCGTCTGATCGATCACTTCTCACGCATCGACCTGTCGAACGCCTCGCTTTCCGAGCCGGACATGCTTGGTCGCGCCTATGAATATCTGATCGACAAATTCGCAGATGATGCAGGCAAGAAGGGTGGCGAGTTCTATACCCCCCATCATGTCGTGCGGCTGATTGTGGAGTTGCTGGACCCCAAGCCAGGCATGCGCATCAGCGATCCCACCTGCGGCTCCGGCGGCATGCTGGTTCAGGTCGCGGAGCATGTGGCGAAGCTTGAAGGCAAGAGACTGGGTGAAGCACTCAACATCACACTGCATGGGCAGGAAAAGAACCTTGGCACATGGGCCATCGCCAAGATGAACCTACTGCTGCACGGGCTACGCGATGCGCGTATTGAAAAGGGCGATACGATCCGCAATCCGCGCCTGCTCGATCAGGACGGCAACCTCTTCCTTTATGACCGCGTGATCGCCAATCCGCCTTTTTCGCTGGATAGCTGGGGCGCGGAGGATGTGTCAGGCGACACCGAGAAGAAGGGGCATAACCGCTTCATCTACGGCATTCCTCCTAAGAACATGGGCGACCTGGCCTTCGTTCAGCACATGGTGGCGACACTCAACGCCACGGGTGTGTGTGGCGTGGTGATGCCGCATGGGGTGCTGTTCCGCGGCTCGGGCGACGGCCGCATTCGCGAGGCGATGCTGAAAGCCGATCTGTTCGAGGCCATTATAGGCCTGCCAGAAAACTTGTTCGCCGGCACCGGCATTCCAGCAACCGTTTTGATCCTCAACAAGGCGAAAGCGCCCGAGCGGAAGGGCAAAGTGCTGTTCATTCACGGCGCAAAAGAGCTCGAGGAGCGGCCTAAAAAGAACATTATCGGCGAAGGTAACATCACGCGCATCGTTGGCGCCTTCAAGTCATGGACGGATGAGGATCGCTTCTGCCGCGTTGTCGACATGAATGAGATTGAGGAGAACGATTTCAACCTCAACATCTCCCGTTACATCGACACACTGGAGCCCGAAAAGCCAATTGATGTGCAGGCTGAGCTTGCCAAGCTCTGGGATGCTGAGAATGCCCGGGACGCCGCTGCCGCACGCATGAACGCCCTTCTCAAGGAGATGGGTTATGTCAGTTGAAGTGCCCAAGGGTTGGCGAGAAGTGCGCATCGGTCAAATCGCCCAAGAAATCTCGAATAGAAATCACACGAGCGCCGACATTCCGGTCTTGAGCATGACGAAGCACCGGGGCTTCGTTCGCTCCAATGAGTATTTCTCAAAGTCCGTTCATAGTGAAAATACCGGGCAATATAAAGTTGTGAAGCGTGGGCAATTTGCCTACGCCACGATTCACCTCGATGAAGGTTCTATCGACTACCTGAAAAATGAAGACGCGGGTCTGATAAGCCCGATGTATACGGTTTTCGAAACCAACTGCGAAGAGATCGACCCTGAAGTCGCTCTCCAAAAATTTAAGAGATTCGCGCTAAGTGGCCGCTTCGCCCCCTATAGCAATGGCGGGGTAAATCGCAGAAAATCTATTCTGTTCAGCGATTTGTCTGCCTTCAAATTTGCGCTTCCCCCGCTCGCCGAACAGCGTGCGATTGCGGAGGTTTTGGGTTCTGCGGAGGAGGCTATAGCCAAAACAGAGGCATTGATTGCGGCGCTGCTGAGCACAAAAAACGAGATTTTGGAGGATCGCCTTAGAATTTCCACTCAAAGAGGCTGGAACATTTGTCGATTGCGCGATGTCGCGACAATCCGAACCGGGATATCTAAGAGCAAAGAACGGAAGTTCAAAACCCCGCTTTCAGTCCCGTATTTGAGGGTAGCAAACGTCCAAGATGGCTATTTGGATCTTGAAGAAATCAAATTGATCACGATCGAGCGGGATCAGCTTGGTCGTTATTCTCTCCAAGAAGGAGATGTTCTCTTCAACGAGGGTGGAGATTTCGACAAGCTTGGTCGTGGATGTGTTTGGGCTGGTCAAGTCTTGCCCTGCGTCCATCAGAACCACGTGTTCGCAGTTAGGTGTAAGCCCACACTCAACCCCGAATTTCTAGCTCTGTTGGCCGCCAGCCGAAAGGGAAAGGCTTACTTCCGTCTTTCATCGAAGCAAACGACAAATCTTGCGTCGATAAACACGAGCGATCTGCGCTCATTTCCGGTGCTTTTGCCCCCGATGAATGAACAGTTGGAGATTGCCGCGATCGCGAGGAGCTTTGATGCCCGAGTGAACGCTGAGAAGGCAAGTCTTGCACTTCTCGTGGAAATGCGTTCCGCTCTTGTCCAGGAGCTTCTGTCCGGTCGCGTGCGCCTTCCAGACAGCATTGTTGCGCGGCATCGCGACAAAGCTGGGCAAGCGGCATGAGCGACACCAGCGAGCAGCTAGAGCGTGAATGGGTAGAGGAGCCGGCGACAGACCTGCTGCGGGTGCTCTTCGACTATAAGCCGTTGTTTCCAGACGACGTGCGACGGTTGCGCGATAGTCTGGCAACCGAGCCGGTTTTGACGGTTCGCCTTACAGAGTGCCTGAAGCGCTTCAATCCGTGGCTCGGCGAGGACGGTGTCCGCCGCGCTGTTGCGGCTGTCACGCGCGTTACAGCCGTCGATGTTATGGAAGCCAATGAGAGCGCTTATACGGCTCTCACCTACGGCGTGACGGCCCCCCACACGGAAGGCGGCAGACGACAGGACCGCAATGTTCGGTTCTTCGATTTCGACGATCCATCCGCAAACACGTTCGAGTTCGCCCACCAAGTCGCCATCAAGGGTGCTCGTCAGGACATCATCCCCGATATCGTCGTTTACGTGAACGGTCTCCCGCTCGCGGTGATTGAATGCAAATCGCCATCATTGGCCGACCCGATGGGCGAGGCGATCCGTCAGTTCCGGCGCTATGAGAGCCGCGACGAATTCGCGGGGCTTGGCGCTCCCCGTTTGTTCGAGACGGCACAGATTTCCATTGCATTGGCGCGCGACGTGGCAAAGTACGGCACGACGCTGACCCCCGCTCGCCAATGGGCTGAGTGGAAAGATCCCTATCCACTCACGCTCGATGCGCTGTCCGCGCAATTGGGTCGAACGCCAACCGGGCAAGACATTTTGCTTGCCGGGCTTCTCGCACCGGCCAATCTGCTCGATCTCATCCGCAACTTCGTCATGTTCGAAACCATCGACGGGCGGCGCATCAAGAAATTGGCGCGTTATCAGCAGTTCGTTGCCGTTGGCAAAGCGATAGAGCGCATCCGAACCGCACCCAATCCGCAGCGCCGTGGCGGTGTTATCCACCATACCCAAGGCTCCGGTAAATCGCTGACGATGGTGTTTCTGGCGACCAAGCTCAGACGCTTGCCCGAAGCCGAGAACCCGACGATTGTCATCGTCACGGATCGAACCGATCTTGACGACCAGATCACCGGACAATTCCAGCGCTCCGGCTTTGCCAACCCCATACAGGCCGAAAGCGGAGACGCGCTGCGTAAGGCTCTGTCGGGCGGCGCTGGAACAACCGTTCTGACGACCGTCCATAAGTTTCACAGTGCCGTGCCGAAACGCTCGTCGGTCATTTCCAAGGCGCGGAACGTATTCGTCATGGTCGATGAAGCGCACCGCACGCAATATGGCGCGCTTGCCGCCCGGATGCGCGCAGGGCTGCCCAATGCCTGCATGATCGCCTTTACCGGCACGCCCATCGACAAGAAGGACCGTAGCACCCGTGAGGTGTTCGGCGATTACCTGCACCGCTACCTGATCGACCAGGCCGTGAAGGATGGAGCGACCGTCCCGATCTACTACGAGATGCGCGACGCGCAACTTCGGATCGACGGGCGCGATCTCGAACGGGATATTCGGGCCACGTTCCCGGAACTGTCTGACGACGAGATTGAGAAGCTGAAGCGCGGCATGCGACTTCAAGAGAAATTGGCCGGAGCGCCGGTTCGTGTCGAGGCCATCGCTGGGGATATTCTCGCGCATTATCGAAGCACTATCGAACCGAATGGTTTCAAAGCCCAAATAGTGACGGTCAGCCGAGACGTCGCCGTGACCTACGTCGAAGCTTTGCGGCAGCTCGGTGCGCCAGAATGCGCGCTGATCATGTCCGCGTCGAACAATGACAGCGCCCGGTTGCAAGCCCATCACCTGTCCAAACGCGACCGCGACACCATGATTGGCCGGTTCAAGAAGCGTGACGATCCGCTGAAAATCTTGGTCGTGTGCGATATGCTGCTCACCGGTTTTGACGCGCCGGTAGAGCAGGTTCTGTATCTCGATGCCCCTCTGCGAGAGCACACGCTTTTGCAGGCGATTGCTCGCGTGAACCGCACCGCCGATGGCAAGACCTACGGGTTGGTCGTGGATTATTGGGGGGACAATCGGCGCATTTCTGACGCATTGGATATGTTCTCCGACGAGGATGGCATAGCCGGCGCGCTCCGTCCGCTGTCCGAGAAAATCCAACTTCTGGAGAGTCGGCACCGGGCCGCCATTCGGCTCGTCGAAGGCCTTAGCCGTCAGGACGATTTGGCGTGCGTTGAACTGCTGCGCCCTGACGACATCCGCGCCAAATTCGAGCTCGACTTCCTACGTTTTGCCGAAGCCATGGACATGGTCTTGCCTGATCCCAAGGCATTGGAAGAACCCTATCCGTCCGACCTGAAGTGGCTATCGCGCATTCGCGTTCTCGCCCGCCGCGCCTATCACGAGGAGCCATTTGACCCGAAGGACTACGGCGCGAAGGTGGGCGAGATTATCACCAGCCACCTCTCGGTGACGGGTGTCGAACAGCTGCTGGTGAAGTTCGATATTCTCGACCCCGCGTTCCGTCCGCATCTGGAAAGCCTCAGGTCGAGCGCTGCCAAGGCTGCCGAGATCGAGCACGCCATTCGCCAGGAGATCCACGTCCACCGCGACGAGAACCCCACGGCTTACGCCTCGCTTTGGGAACAGTTGGAGCGGATCGTCAATGACAGGCGGGAAGCTCGCGTGTCCGCTGCCAGCGCCTTGACCCAGCTTGAAGCAATGGTCGGGCAAGCCGCAGATATTCGCTCGGGCGCGGCGGGCAGAAGCGACGGCCTTACCGGAACGGCTGCCGCCATCCTGCCCTTCATTGACGCTGACCTACCAGACCCCGAACGCTCCCGGAGCGCTGCCGGTATCACCAAGGCGCTTGAGGAGTATGCCGAGGTTGTCGACTGGCATCAAAAGGAGGACGTCCAGCGACAGATGCGCCGATCCATCAAGGAGCAATTGCGCAGCTTGGGATTGGATGCGCACAAGGTTGAAGCCACGACGGCAAAGATCATGGATGTCGCCCGCGCGAGGTATGCGGGATGACGGACGCGGCTCAGCATTCCATCGTTTTTGGCGGCGAAACGTTTGCATTCCTGATCGAGCGGACGGCGCGCCGGAAAACCGTGGCGATATCTGTTGGCTTCGACGGAGTGCGCGTCCTCGCGCCGTCGGACTTAGACGATGACCGCGTCCTCGGCATCGTTCGCAAGAAAGGCGCTTGGCTGCTTCGCAAACAGGCGGCGTACCGCGAACTTGGGGGGCAGCCGGTCGCCAAGGAATTTGTGAGTGGCGAGACCTTTCACTACCTCGGCCGCCAATATCGCCTGAAGCTCATTCCCGACGAAACCGCCGTCACGACCCGGATTGCTGCGAGAGGTTCCACCCTTGTCGCGCCGGTGCTGCCGAATGGCCATGAATCCATTCAGCGCGCCGCTGTCCGCAGCGGGCTCAGGCACTGGTACCGAGCGCATGCGATCCAGCATTTTCCTGCCCGCGCGCGAATGATCGCAGAGACGCTTGGCATTCCAACACCGACCGTCAATGTCGTTGACCAGTCCAAACGCTGGGGAAGCTGCGATTCACGGGGGCGCATCCGCCTCAACTGGCGCTTGGTGATGGCTCCGATGCCGCTGGTCGACTACGTTATTGCACACGAGGCTTGTCACGTTCTTGAGCACAATCATTCACGGCGATTTTGGCGGTCGTTGGAAACGATCATGCCGGACTACGAGGATCGCCTAAGAAGACTTGATAGAATGGGGCACCAGTTCATTTGGTGATTTTTGTATGAGCGATATAAAACTATTTCGCACGGACAGTGCTTCGGTCACAGAGCTTCGCGGCAGCGCGGTTGCGCTGGAGAAGTCGTTGCAGACCCTTATTGAACGCAACATGGAAGCGTTCCTCGGTGTGCGGTTTCTTGCATCGGAGTTTCCGACGACAAACGGCGGACGCATGGATTCGCTGGGCATAGACGAGAATGGTTCGCCAGTGATCGTCGAGTACAAACGGGCCAGCAATGAGAACGTCATCAACCAAGGCTTATTCTACCTCGACTGGCTGATGGATCACCGCCGTGATTTCGAATGGCTTGTTCTGGAGCGCTTCGGCGCCGAAGAGGCGAAGGCCGTCGATTGGACGACGCCCCGGCTGATCTGCATCGCGGGTGATTTCACAAAATACGATGCTCATGCGGTCAACCAGATGAACCGAAATATCGCGCTGGTTCGCTATCGCCGCTTTGGTGACGAACTGTTGCTGTTCGAACTGCTGACCTCGGCATCGGAGCGGCCCGCGCGCGAAATCTCCGCCAGCGTTGACGCCCAAGGCGAGCCTGCGGCGATGCGACCTCGGTCGCGCCAGAAGACTGTTACGCAGTACCTCGCGGATGCCGACCAAGATCTTGTCGATCTCTACGAGGCAACGAAGGCGTACCTGCTGGCGCTAGGCGATGATGTCGAGCTGAAGACCCTAGACAACTATGTCGCCTTCCGCCGCCTGAAGAACTTTGCGTGCGTCGAGGTCAAGCCGCAGATCAGGCACCTCAAAGTTTTCGTCAAGGTCGATCCGGCCACCATACAACTTGAGCCGGGTTTTACCCGCGACGTGCGCAATATCGGTCACTTCGGCACTGGCGACCTTGAAATCATCATCACTGACGTCGCCACGTTGGACAAAGCGAAACCTCTGATGGATCGCAGCTATGATGGGGCGTGATGCTGGAAATTAAGGCTATAAACAGCAACAAGTATATGAGTGGAAGGATATATCGTTGGATCCGGTGCGTCTTATCAAAACTGCCTTTTCCATTGACAGCTAAAGTATTGGGGATGAATTTTTGGGAGGGGGATTTTGGACACGCGACACGTAAAGCCATTAACGAAACGCAGATCCGACGGGGCGCTCTACAGCCGTCGCACGGATGTTGAGGAAGCGCTGGCGAGACTCATTGAGCAGTCGCGCGAGGAAATCATCGCTGCCTTGAAGATCCGCGAGACGTCATCACCGCTCTACGTGAAGTCCGAGTGTATCGTCTATCTGATACGCGACACGCGGCATGACAACGACGAAAGCTATTTCAACGATCTCTACCGCGAACTCATGCGCCGACTCTCATCGGCACTGCCACGCGTCGGCGGCGAGCGCATCGACGTGTCCGAGAGGGTCCATGCCGCAGATGCTCGCGATAGGGTAAGGGATACCTTCGTCCGCAAGTTGATCGAGGATCGAGCCGAGCCAGGGTCTGCCCTCGACTATTTCGAGGTCATGTTTGCCGGTGCCATTGTAGCGCTCCGCACGACATCCATGCACAGGGCGAGGAGACAGGCGGCGCGCACCGAAGCCATTGAGGCTGACCAGGAGACAAACGAACCCTCGCTGGCGGTAGAGCGCGCGGTCGGGAGTTTAGACCTCAAAGAGGAATTGCTGTCTGACGATCCGATTTACCGGTCGCGCGTAGCCGACGCGATTAGGTCCCTGCCAGACAAGTTACGCAGAGTCGTTGAGTTGATCATGAGGGACATGCCAATCGATTCGTCGGACGATAGCGTCATGACCATTCGAAAGGCGATCGGCGTCAAA
Organism: Nitratireductor soli; assembly: GCF_001050155.1. Lineage (GTDB taxonomy): Bacteria > Pseudomonadota > Alphaproteobacteria > Rhizobiales > Rhizobiaceae > Nitratireductor > Nitratireductor soli. The sequence goes on along the minus strand of NZ_LFVY01000016.1, from coordinate 84,292 downwards.
TCCGAGAAAACGGTTCGGAATAGACGTGACGAAGCATACCGACTGATACGCCAAGCTCTGTCGATTGGAGACAACCATGACTGACAGCCGCAACGACAGCGCAGAGGAGATCCTCCTCGCATTCGCAGTTGAGCAGGCGCACGACAATGCGACTCTTGACCGCTACCTTCAGCTATACCCACATCTTTCGGGCGAGTTGATCGACCTATCCCTTGATCTCAGACTGCAGCGCGCAACTGGAGAGATCACCGCGCCGGCCGATGAGGCATGGGTAGAAGCGTCCCTTGCAGCCTTCCGAGCGACGTCACCGGTTCAGGCATCCGCCGCGGTGGTCGACCCCTTCGCCAACGTCTCGCCCCAGGAGCTGGTAAGGCTTCGCCGCGCCCTTGATGTGCCCAGCGGGGTGATCCAGGGGTTTAGCTCCCGGCTTGTGGACATCGCCAGCGTGCCCGCGTGGTTCGTCGACGCTCTTGCGCGCGGCCTCCGCTATACCGTGGACGACCTGCGCCGCTTCATGGCAGCACCACCTCGACTTGCTCCGGGCATCAGCTACAAAGCCGACGATGCTCCATCCGCCGAGCAGGAGAAAATCACGTTCGAGGACCTGCTCAAGCAGTGCAAGGTGCCGGATGAGCGACGGCAGCAGTTGCTGGCCTCACAGGATTGACCCATGGATGCTGTCGAACTCGCGCGGCAGCGTGCTGCGGCGCTTCATGATGAGGTGGTCTCCAAGGGCGCTGACCCTTGGGATCCCGAGGCGCTCGTTAAAGCCGCCGCATCCGGTCTGGAATTGGACATCGAGCTTGTCGAGCCAGGCAGCGCGATCCTGGAGGGCGGCCGGGCACAGTTCGATCCAATAAATCGTGCCATCAGGCACGAGGACTCGGGAACAACCTTCTTCAAGGCCTTCCTGGTGGGCCACGAACTCGGTCACGCCACGCTCGGCGACGACCGGATCGAGCACGTCGCCCACGACGTCGATCCCACGCGGCCAGCGGAAGCTGCCCCCGTTGGCGAGGATCGGGTCGTCGACTACAGCCGGCGGCAGCGCCGCGAGGTCCAGATGGACCTGTTCGGTCGCGAGCTCCTGCTACCGCGCAAACGGGCTCGCGCACTCCACCTTGACGGCATGACGGCATCAGAGATTGCGACGAGGCTGGGAGCCCCCTTCGACGTCGTCGCGCTACAGCTTCTCGATGCGCTGCTGCTTCCGGCGGTCGAGCCGGACCCCGACGAGGCCGAGGTAAGGCCTCCGAAGCCGCTCAACGATGAGCAGCGCGAGGCTGCACGGCATCGTGGGGCCCCCTATCTTCTCGAGGCCGGACCGGGAACGGGAAAGACGCAGACCCTCGTCGGGCGGGTCGCCGGCCTCGTCGATGAAGGAATCGACCCCCGATCGATTCTTGTGCTGACTTTCTCCAACAAGGCTGCCGGAGAACTATCCGAGCGCGTCGCCGGACTGCGGCCAGAGGCAGCGTCGGCGATGTGGATCGGCACATTCCACGCCTTCGGTCTCGATCTGGTGCGAAGATACCACAAGCAGCTGGGCTTCCCGAGAGAGCCCCGCATGATGGATCGCAGCGAGGCGATCGCGATCATGGAGCGCGAATATCTCGCACTGGACCTCACCCATCATCGGGAGTTCATGAATCCCGATCGTCCCCTCAAGGACATGCTCACCGCGATATCCCGGGCGAAAGACGAGGTCGCGGACGCTGACCGCTACGCCGCGCTGGCGCGGGAGATGCTGGACAGGGCCACTGACCCCGAGGCCCGCAATGCCGCTGAGCGGTGCGCCGAAGTCGCGCTTGTCTATAAGAAATATGAGGAGTTGAAGCTCGCGGCATGCGCGGTGGACTTCGGCGATCTCGTGTCTCTGCCCGTAAAGCTGCTCGAATCCGATGCCGAGGCAGTCTCGATTCTGCGCGCGACATATAGCCATATCCTCGTCGACGAGTATCAAGACGTGAACCGCAGCAGCGTGAGGCTGCTCCAGCGATTGACGGATGCTGGCAAAAACCTCTGGGCCGTTGGTGATGCGCGGCAGGCCATCTACAGGTTCCGCGGCGCATCCTCATTCAACATGTCGCGATTCAGGACCGAGGACTTTCCTGGTGGTACTGGTGATCGGCTGCGTCTCAACTATCGCTCGACGCCCGAGATCGTTGGCGCATTTTCGAATTTCGGCGGGGGCATGCAGGCTGGCACTGGCGATGCCTCCCTCAAAGCAGATCGACCGTCCAGCGGTGTCCCGCCAGAGCATGTGACCTTCGGTGACAACGACGACGAGGCGGACGCACTCGCCGACGAAATTCTGCGCCATTCTCAGGACGTCGCCTTCCGCGACCAGGCTGTGCTCTGCCCCGGCAACGACCGGCTCAACCGCATGGGTCGTGAACTGGAGCGACGCGGAATTCCGGTCCTCTACCTCGGCAATCTCTTCGAACGACCCGAGGTCAAGGATCTGCTGTCCGTTCTGTCGTTGCTCGTCGACAGGCGGGCCATGGGATTGGTGCGTAAGGCCTCGCTCCAGGGATTGTCGACCGGGCTAAGTCTGGCGGGTGCAGCAGCGGTGGTCGAGCACCTTCGGCAGGTGGAAGCCGGACCGCTCGCCTGGGCCGGTTCATTGCCCTCGTTGCCAACCCTGGACGCCGCTGACACTGAGGCCATGCGCCGGGTGGCCGGCATGCTGGACGGCTTTGGCACCGATGCGCTTCCCTGGTCCGTGCTGGCGCATGTCATGCTCGATCGGACACGAACGGCGGCGCTGATCGCTTCGACGGACGATATCTCGAGTCGCGCCATGGGCGTGGCGATCTGGCAGCTGATGGGCTTCCTGCGCGCTCAACGTGCGGGGCCGGGTTTGCCGATCCACCGCACGCTCGACGGGATCAGGCGACTTGTCCAGCTCGCCGATGAACGGGATCTTCGACAGATTCCGCTGGCCGCTCAGGGCATCAACGCGGTCCGGCTGATGACCATCCATGGTAGCAAGGGTCTCGAGTTCCCCGTGGTACACGTCATGGGTCTGAATAAGGGGAGCATGCCCAGCACTGCACGTAAGCCGGCCTGTCCGGTGCCAGATGGCATGATCGCTGGCGGAGAAGGCGGAACGATCGCTCTGGCTGCTGCGGATCACGCTCTCGAGCAGGAATGCCTTTTATATGTCGCCGCCTCTCGTGCCCGGGACCGCCTCCTGCTTTACTCAGCGACCCGAATGGCGAACGGCAACCGGCGTAATCCCTCGGATTTCATCGCACGGTTAGGTGTAACGACAACCCGCGCGGCAACGCCGCACGCGGATCGGAAACCGGACCCCGAGGATGAACCGCTCCCGATCGTATTGGGGCCTGAAATCAAGGTCACGACAGCGCAACTGGATCTGTATGATCGGTGCCCACGGCGCTTTTTGTACACCCATGTGCTTGGCGTCGGCGGTCGACGCACGCCAACAACCATGACGACAATGCACGATCTGGTCCGCGCCATCGTGACGGAAATCGCCGCCACTGATCCCTCCGTCGTGTCGCTTGGTGACATGGAGAGACTGCTGGAGCAGAGATGGTCTGAAGGGCCACTGGCTGGGGAGGAATATCGGCTGCACCGTGAAGTTGCGACCCTGCTTGTCCAGCGGTTCGTGGCGATGCGCGCGGGTACAACCCGCTCGATACCGCCTTCTCTCCAAACAGGGCTCGGAACGACTACCGTCTCGGCAAATGCAGACGATGTCGTGATGACACCTAATGGACGGCATATCGTGCGAATGGTTCGGACCGGTCACCGATCCTCCAAAACCGGACAGGGCCTCGCCGACGCCGCCTTCCAGATGGCGGCCGCCAACTCACTTCCCGGCTGCACGGTCGAGATCGTCCACCTCGGCGACGACGATCACACTACAAGGGTCGAGTTCGACCATAAGGCGCTCGGCAAGAGAACAGAAAAGCTTGCCGAAGTCTTCGCGGCGATCGAGGGCGGAAACTTCACGCCTGAGCGATCCGACCGCACATGCCCCTTCTGTCCCGCCTTCTTTACCTGCGGTCCAGTGGCCGACGGCAGGCTGCAAAAAAATCTCTGACCAAAATTACCGGTCGGCCGATGCTGGCGAGATTAACCCTGTGAGACCGACGCAATCAGGCCGAGGTCCACAGGAAAACAAAATATGTCTCTTATCGAAAACCCCGACATCGACGATGTCGCACTCGCCGTGCAGGAAGATCGCCCCCTGCGCCCCGGTCGCTACCGGGTCTCGCTCGCTGTCGACAGCGTAGATTTCCACCCGCTTATCCTCGACGATCCGGTTCCGCTCGGCCGCCAGATCCTGAAGAAGGCCGGCATTAACGACATCGATGGTCACTCACTGTTCGTGATCACGTCCGAAGGCGACTTCGAAGATGTCCGGGCGGATGAGGAGGTCGATCTGCGCGATCGTGCCGCCTTCCGCTTCATCACTTTCAGCACCGACCCGCTCTACCGCGTCAAGCTCAACGAGGCGCGCATCGTGTGGGGCCGTTCTTCCATCCCTGAAGCGGTGCTGCGTGCGCTCGCCGGCATCGGCAGTGACGAGGCGGTCTTCCTGGAGGTGCGTGGCGGCAAGGACAAGCTGATCGAACCGGGCACCGATGCGGATCTCGCCGCCAACGGCGTCGAGAAGTTCATCACGGCGCCCAACAAGGTCACCTACACGTTCTTCGTCAACGGCAAGGCCTACGAGACCGATAAGAAGAAGCTGACCGGCGCGCAGATCAAGGCGATGGTATCTGACTGGGATCCGCAGCATGACCTGTCGCTGGAGGGCGAGGGCGATGACCCGGACCGCATCATCGCCGATGATGAGGCTGTGAGCCTCGTTCCGAAGCATGGTGTCCGCCGTTTCTCGTCGGTCCCCAAGGCGAATTTCGGCTGATGCCCGGCGTGTTCGACATGCAGCTCGAGCAGCTGCGGGAGCGCTTCGGCGACGTTCAGACCCGGCAGTTGCCGAGCGGCACCACGCTCGTCACCGTGCCGGGCGTCCGCCTGCCGGAGGGGTGGTCGAAGTCGTCGACCACCATCCGCTTCATCGTCCCGCCAGGATATCCATTTGCGCAGCTCGACTGCTTCTGGGCGGATCCCGATCTCCTTCTTGCGCATGGAGGTCCACCACAGAACTCCGCGTCAACTCCCGTCCCGGAGACCGTCGAGCCGGCACTCTGGTTCTCGTGGCATTTGACGGGACCATGGAACCCCAACCGCGACAGTCTGTCGACGTGGATGAATGTGGTGATCGATCGAATGAGGCAGGTCCAATGAGCCGCGTCCGCTTTCCTGCACCTCTCTACTCCGATCTGGCGTCGATGCTGCTCGACGCCAATGACCTGGAGAGCTGTGCCATCGCCTATGCCCATCACGATGCGCATAGTGACACATGGATCGTCGCCGACGCCAGACCCGTGCCGGACGATGCGTATGAGAGCCGTACCTGCGTATCTGCGATCCTCAAATCGTCTTTCCTCATCGAGGTTGCAAACCGCAGCAGGGTCACCGGCATGGCCGTCATCGCGATCCACACGCATCCGGCCAGCCCCGGCCATCCGCATTTTTCGCCGGTCGACGATGCGGGCGAGACGGAACTGGATTCGTATTTTGTTCGGCGAGCGGCACCAGTGCCACATGTCGCACTGGTGATTGGGCCGCAGGGCTGCCGTGCGCGCCCTCTCGGAAAGGACGATGAGATTGACGTATGGGAAGTGGGAGAGAGGCTCATGCTCCATTCGCCCATGCACGGCGTGTCCGATCAGGAACGCGACGACCGGCAGGTCAGGGCATTCGGAGCGCCGGGGCAACGGCTGCTGCGCCGCCTCCACTTCGGCGTGATCGGTGCGGGTGGGACGGGATCGCTCGAGTGCCAGCAACTTGCCCATCTCGGCGCCAGGCAGATCACGGTGATCGACCACGACCTAGTTGAGGAGACGAATCTTAATCGCCTCGTCGGCTCTGTCCCCTCAGACGTTGGCCGGCCGAAGGTCGAGGTCGCGGCCAGGATGATCCGCGCCATTAACCCTGATGCCAAGGTGGTCCCCCTTCAAGCCGACATCGTCGACGAGGAGGTAGCTAAGCTCATCACAACCTTCGATTTCGTGCTGTTGTGCACGGATTCCCATGCGAGCCGGGCGGTCGTCAACCAAGCTGCGTACCAGTATTTGGTGCCCGTAATTGATATGGGCGTCAGCATCACTGTCGCGAACGGAGCCGTCAGCCATATCACGGGACGCGTGCAGATGCTTGCGCCCGGACTTCCTTGCCTGAACTGCTCGGGCGCACTCGACGGCGAGGCGATCCGGCGGGAGATGCTGACGCCTGAGCAGCGCGCGGCGGACCCTTATGTACAGGGCGAGCGCGAACCCCAGCCCGCGGTTTTGTCGATCAACTCTACCGTGAGTTCGCTCTCGATGACCATGCTGCTCGGGGCTGTCACGCCGGTTCCGATCAAACCACGCTATCAGGTTTATGACGGCATTCGTGGCCGAGTGAAGGAGATGGCTGTCGCCGTGCAGCCGAATTGCGTGGCCTGCTCTTCAATGGGCGCCTTCGCTAAAGGGCCAACCTGGAATCTGCCGGTCCGGCCAACACGTTACAATAGGAGCGACAAATGACAGAGCCTGCACGAATGGTCCGGTTGGTCGGCGATGCTGAGTACAGGGACCAGGCTGAAGCAAGCCTCAGCACCCCTGGCGACGCTTCCATGGTGTTTCGCTCACGACCCAGATCGATTGTCATGGCGTGCCCTGATGGGTGCGGCGAGACGTTAGTAATCAACCTGGACAGTCGCGCCGACAAGGCATGGCGCTTTGATATGCGGGGAGAAGGACTTACCCTCTTTCCCTCAGTGTGGCGTGAAGGAGGGTGCGAAAGCCACTTCATCGTCTGGCGTGGTCACATTCTGTGGTGCGACCGATTTGAGGGGGGAAATCGGGAGCCGCCTTATAATCCCGAGATCGAAGCGGCCGTTCTCAGCGCAATGGACGAGGTTCAACCACGCAATGCCGTGGAACTAGCCGATGCGATCGAAGAGCTCGTCTGGGACGTCAGTCGCGTCGCAAATCGGCTTGTGGGGCGCGGCCTCGCACGATCATGGAAGATTAATGGGGGGTGGGTGTTCGTGCGGGTGGTGTGACGTGTAGCGGAGAACGATAGGCATGCTCTTGCGCGCTGCGTTCAGGTCGAACTTGCCCTGATATTCTGACCCGCCGTTGTCGAGGAACTGGTAGTAACGCCCCCGCGAAAACTCGTTTGGGTGTCAGAACAAATTTGCCTGGTAGGCAGTCGCCATGAATGACACACGCTCTTCCAGCGGGCGGGCGCAACTCAAAAAACGTGGCTGCTGATAGTTTGAAAATGCCCCGTTTAGCGTCGCGTCGGTTAGCAAATATGGCATATGGCAAACCCTCAGTCTTCGTCTTGATACAAATCCTTGGATTCTGGCGCTGAAAACCGCACTTTGGTGTCAGCCAGCCAGAGAGGCTTAGCCCATCTCGGCTCCCTTGTTCGGCAAGGCCGCCCTGATCCCAGCGATCTGGGATGAGGGGCGGATGTATTGATTTCGCCGGTTTTGACGGTACTTTATCGGAGGCAAGGGATTCGAGATTTGAGGTCAATGCCTCACTGTGAAACGGTCGATAGATCCCGATAGTCCACAAAAAAATTTCTGCCCAGAAATTCCTTAAAAACCCTGCAAAATCAAAATGCTAACATTTTGACGGCCTCCATCGCGGCGCAGGGAGCCAAAAAGGATATTTTTTGCAGGAAAATCAAATCCTTAGGGCAGAAAGAATATTAGAGTGGGGACCATGAACGAAAGGATCACATCTGAAGGCACCGTCGTTGCCATTCCAGGATCGGTCACCGATCTCGCCAAAGGGCTCCGCGAGCTGATCGCGTGCCTGAGGGATGTTGCAGCATTGATTGACCGATGGGGGGAAAGCGGTCGCAGGGACGTTTCGTAACCGGCGTTCGCGAGGTGCCGCCCGTAATCTCGATACGCTTGTCTTTTCACCGGCCGGCTCGCGCCAGTATCTCGAGCGCATTGCCGATGGCACCGGTACAAGGGATGACGTCGCGGGCATTGCCGCGATGCTCGAAGCCACGGCGGACGACGTGGAACGGAGCAGCGAGACCTGAGCGGCTATCGCGATACACTAAGAGAGAGTTGCGGCATGGAGGCCGCCAATGCGCTCGACGAAATCATCTACGGCAAGTTCGGCAAAGACGGGCTGCGCCGTTCACTTGGCCGCATTGTGAAGATCGGCGTGGGACAGCGGGCAATACCCGCCGAGGCGGTCCAGATCGCAATCGGCGCGCTTGGAACGATCGAAGGCCTCAATCGCAGGATTGCAGAGCTGCACGATCAGTTGCTCGCCAAGCTGAAGGGATAGCGATAAACTAATTCCCTGCTCAATCGGTCGCATTCCACGCCCTGCCGTCGTCGATGTCGCGGGTGATCGCGCGCGGAACCGCGTTCTCGAATTCTTTACGCGTAGCGCGGCGCCTCGACTAGCTCTTGTGACGGCGCAGCTTGGTGAACATGCGCGTGGTTTCAGAGCGCAGCAGCAAGTCATCATCGAGTGTGATGATGCGAGCGTGCATCGTTGCCAGTCGAACCGGATAAAGTCGCTGAAGCGATTCCCGAATGTCTTCGGGCCGTCCGAAGACGGGCTTGAAGACACTGACCCAATTGTCCTTACGCTCGATAATGGGCAGGTAATCGGTGAAATCAGCATACTCGATCAACGGCAGATCGTCCGCACCAGCTTTGAGCGCAGCGGTCTTCTTTGCCTGCCACTGATCGTGGATGGTCGGAGGCAACTGGTGTTTCATCCAATCCGGTCCGAAGGTAGTGCTCATGACCGTCACGATAAAGGCGCGGATTTCACGCTCAAAGCGAAGTAAGGTCTGATATGCCCTCGAGTTGAGTTCAAGATCATCATCACCATCGACTGTCTCAACGTCCGCGTCATCCAGGACAAGGCCGGAAACCTCGACCGTCTCCTGATAGGCTTCCTCGCTGAAATGCGTGAGGTCCGGATTGAAGCCCCGACTATTATAAAGTTCGATGCGTGCGAATGCATCAGCTAGCTTGGGCACGTCGAAGGTGATCGGATCGCGCCAGTCGCCTAGCTGCGAGCGCAGCGCTGCCGTGATCGACTTGCTATAGGAATTTGTTGAGGTCGCAAGGCCGCCGATCGCCTGGATGTTGGCGAAGGCCCGTATTGATAAGGGTTCCCGTTCGAGATCGAGCCAAGGCGACTGCATCACGCGTAAGCGTTCCCGCAGCTCGCGCATGCCGCCAAATGCGTCCCGCATCGCCGAGGGATAGCGACCGATGCCCGAGAGCAACTCGGAAATCTTGGTGGTGTCCGGCAACGAAAACTGGCCGTGGAGACTTTGGGCTAGAGCCGCAGCGGTGCCGGACGGAAAGGTGCCAATCACCGCCTCGCGCCAACGGCTGTCGTTGATGGTCGCGAAAGCATCGCTGCCCCGCATCCTGCCGGAGATAACGTCGTGGATTGATCCAACGCCGTAGATGCCCTTCAACGTATCCTGCAAGACGCTGTTTCTGGTGACAATGTCGCCGAGAGCAGCGCTCGCCAGTCGATCGGCCGTCAGCCCGCTGATACCCATTGCAGCATCGCGGACGCGCGAAATATCCGCTCGGTGTGCGAGGTCGATTTGCTCGATCAGTTTCTTCGAGATTTCATTCGACATAATCTTCGTCGGCAGCCGAAGCATGCTCCTCTATCAGGCCCTGCGATCCGCAAACATTCGCCGGCATTCGATCTCGGCCAAAGCGCGTCGTTTCTCATAGTTCATTGGCGAGGAAATTGCGATCTGTTCGTTTGCTGCGGCCCGCAGCGCAGATGGTCGGAGTTGCGGAGCAGGGGCCTTCTCACCTATTTCTTCGTAGGGGGAACTTCGCAAGGTCGTTATTACCTTCCTCTACCCTAGCCCATGCACGATAGCAGCTTCCGAACGCTGCGCACAAATGGAGGCCAGTCCGCTTTCGAGCGAATACCGGAGAGCTCTCAATCGGGAATTGGGGTCACGAACCGAACGGCAGCTTATCTTTCAATTTCCGTCCGACCCGGACATTCCGCCGTCGGCCCTTATAAGAAATCGGCCTGATAACTGGTTGCCATCAGCGACACATGCGCCTCCAACGGCGGCCGCAACTCAAATGCTCGCGGCTCCCGCGCGAAATTCCACAACCTCACTAGTCGCCAGTCATTGCGGCGCTCCTCAGCAACGGCCAGTTCATTACGCGTGATGTGAAACGGTGTGCGCTCCCAGCCTTTGGTCGTCTTCACCTCGATCAGCCGACCGCTACCGTCAGGATCGAAGCTAAGGATGTCATAGCCGGCACCGTCGCCATCGACATGCGACACCCAGCGGATGCGTTCGGCAAGATCGGTTCGACCGGCGGCAAGAAGGCTGGCACGTTCATTGGCGAGGATACGCTCCTCGCCAGCGCGACCCAGCGCACGATTGCGAGCATCACGTTCGGCCACGTCGTACTTCCGGGCGATGGCGGTCATTTGCTCGAGTTCATCGGGCGGCGGCGCATTGCTGTGCGTCGGCGGCGGGCCGATCCACAACATCGCTTCTTCCCGAAGCGCCGATAGCGACGGCCCCATTGCCATCCGCGCGGCCGGGACAAGCCAATCCGGATGACGCTCGAGCCAGCGTACTACGGCATCGATAAGCGAGGCTTGGAAATTGAAGGCCGGCTTGTAGCCTGGGATCCAATCTTCGCCGAGGCCCTTTAGCACCGCGCTGATGTTCTGGTGCTTATATTCTATGGAACCCCGAGGCCGCCCAATTACCGCTTGCAGGAGCCGGTTGTGCTCGGCCTTGCTGTATGGGCGGCCGGCGATGTCGTCGGCGAGCATTGCGAAGTAGTCCGCAACGATCGCGTCGTTCTGCTCCTCGGTCCAGACACCCCCATCTCCGCCATCGCTTCGCCTATCTCGCCAAGACCTCTTCAAGCTGTTTCACCAGCGTCCCCCGCTTCTCAGCACTCATGCGATCGAGATTCTGTTGCCGCCATCGCACGGCCGGCAGGTTAGCGGCTGCCTCCAAGTCGATTGTTGACCAATTGGGCTCGCCTCGTTCGAATGCCAACAGGAATTGGCGGTGAGCATCAGGCATTGAGCCGACGACTTCGCTGATCAGCGTTTCACGCGCTGCCAGAAGGTCGTCTAGTGCGACCGGCTGCTGCGTCATGCCGACGAAGCCGCGCTCGAACTCAGCCTTGATGTCCTTGCGGCGCGCCGCAAGCACCTCGGCCATGGGCCGGTCGTGGCTGATGAGGTAGACGAGAAAGGTCCGCCGCAGCGCGTCGTCGATGCCTTCGTTTGCTAGGAGGTCGCGCGCATCGAAGAGATCACGCGGATGCTGCCGGTCAAATGCAGCGACTATCTTGCCGGCGTAGAGATCGGGGAAGGAGACAATCTGCATTTCCGCGAAACCAAACTCGTCTTCGACGCTGGATGAGACGAGACGTATCTCGGGCTCGAATACGCGGCCTCGCAGGACCGGCGTGACCTCGATCTTGATTTGGGCACTGTCGCTCCGGACCACGAGCTTGGTGACGACGTTTTCGCGCGAGCGCGAAGGGGCGACGCGGGTGCCACGAACCGCTTGAGTGATGCGCTCTGCGATGCGCAGCATCGCCGCGTCGATCGCAGCTAGCGAGGCCGCACGTTCCTGAACCGGCAGATAGGTGAGGTCGATATCGACCGAGAGCCGTGGCAGGTCCCGGATGAAGAGATTGATGGCCGTGCCGCCCTTCATCGCAAAGCACTCTTCTGCTGCGACGGAAGGCAGCGCGCGGATCAGGAGCGCGACTTGGTTGCGGTAGGCATCAGCAAAAGCCATCAGGGTGCCTCATCCAGTTCTTTCGGCACGGTGATTTGATAGACGGGATCGTAGCGCCCCTCCTTGACCAGCATGCGCTTGCCCGAGCCAAGCTCGATCGCAGCGCGCTCAATGTGTTTGAGCCATGCGTGGCGATGCCGATCGGCGAAGAAGAAGAAGAGGCGCTTCACCTTCACGCTTCGACAGCGGACAAGCAGCTTCTGCAGCCGTCGTGGAGCAAGATCGCTCAGGCCCTCTATGAGCACGTCGACCTGATGAAAGCTTTCATGGTCGGGCAGTTCGTCGAGAAGCTCGAGGATGGCACGTTCCGGTGCTGAAACCGTCAGCGGCCAATCCCATTGTCCCCAGGCAAGCGAGCGCAACCCGGCCTCCTGGAGAGGCCGGTCGCCTTGCTTGCCGGCACCCGGAACGAGGGGAGGGAAGTCAACCTCGTCTAGGTCGCTCCCAAAGAGCGGTGTGCTGTTGCGGTAGACGAATTCTTCCTTGAGTGGCAGAGCGGTGAGCCAGTTGGGCGGCTTCGTTGGACCGTGAAGATAAACCTCAGAACCGCCGTGCGAGAGGTAATGGGCATAGCCCTGCAGTTCGAGAGCCGTCCGGCCACCAACGACAAGGCGATGGCCGAGTAGCGTCTGGAGTGAGATAATGACCTGCTGCCAGCTCAACTGCCCGCGGGGGCGTCGATAGACCCGGCGTGCCGGCTGTTCGAGCCAGCCCGAGGCGACATATTTGGTGCGCAGGGAAGCATAGTAGTCGCGTGCGGAGAGCCACGCGGAATCAATGAGCAAGCCCTCCGGGAGGAGGCGCTCAAGCTGTTTCAGCTTTCCCGCGATTTGCTCACTCATGGTGAACGTTCTAGCTTATCTTCAAACCGGGCGCTAGTTTGAAAATGCCCCGGTTAGCATCACCTCGGTTAGCAAACGCGGCATATGGCAAACCCGCTGTCATCGTCTTGATACAAGTCCTCGAATTCTGATGGCTGAAAACCGCGGTTTCGTATCAGTCAGTCGGAGAGGCCTAACCCCTCTCGGCTCCTTCAATCGGCAAGGCCAACCCGCCATCCCATCGATCTAGGACGGAGGAGGGCGTATTGATTTCGCCGATTTTGACGGTACTTTATGAAGCACAAGATTTGAGGTTTGAGGTCTATGCCCCACCGCGAAACGATCGATAGATACCGATAGTTCACAGAATTTTTTCTGCGCCAAAATTCCCAGAAAATACAACAAAATCAAAAGGATAACTTTTTGACGGCCCGAGTCTCGGCTTTGGGCGCCAAAAGGAAGCTTTCTGTAGGAAAATCAATTCATTAGGGCAGAAAAATAATCTAGTGGGAGTAGTCATCGAGGATGGTCGACAGATAGAACCAGCCCCAGCCGATGACCTTCAGATGGGTGAAGTCGGTCTGCCACAGCTGGTCCGGAGCCGTCGTCTTGTCATGGAACTCATCGGCGGCCTTGATGACGATGAAGGCGGGATTGGTGATCAGGTCCTGCGCCTTGAGCAGGCGGTAGACCGAGGATTCCGAGACGAAGTAGCCTCGCGTATCGGTGAATGTCACCGCCAGCTCGCGTGGTGACAGCTCCGGTTCATCGAGAGCAAGATCAATGACCTTCTGGCGCACCTCGTTGGGAATGCGGTTCCAGATCCGCCTGAGCTGGGGCTTGCTGTCTTCCAGGGCATCAACGCCGCCCGTGAGGAAGCGGTCGTACCCGCGATTGAACGTCGATCGGGAATGCCCGGTTGTTCCAGCATGCGCCTTGCCGGAAGATGCGATTGCTCAACGAGCCGGATGATCTCCAGCTTCTCGGAGGCGGGGTATCTCATTCGTCGTCGCCCCCATCCGCGATCATGCTTTTTTGAGCAGCCGCAGTTCCAGTGCCTGCTCGGCGACGACCTCTTTCAGATCGCCGGCCTCGCGGCGCAGATGCTTGACCTCGTCGGTGGCGGCCAACCGCTTCTTGCCGGCGTCGAGGAACTCCTTCGACCAATTGTAATAGAGGCTCTCGGCAATGCCTTCACGTCGGCAGAGCGCGGCAATCGACTCCTCACCGCGCAAGCCTTCCAGCATGATGCGGATCTTCTCTTCAGCGGAATATTGTTTGCGGGTGGCGCGGCGGATGTCCTTGATGACCTTCTCAGCCGGCTCCTTCTGTGTCCCGGATTTCCATCTCATCTTCGCTCCTTGAAGGGCTACGATGAGCCAGAAATCCTCCTCTATCCGTTAAGCCGAAATTGTCTCATTGGCGCTGAACCCGGACACTAGGGTAAGGACAATGCGTTTCTAGAGAACGCGCAGTCTTGAACGGAAAGACTGGAATGGTGCCAGCCGCTCTGGAACCGGGAGTTTTTCGACGGACGGCGCCTGCCAGTGCAGCGGATCGTCGGCGAACAGCCGATAGGTGCCGCGGTAGTCGAAGCCGTGTTCGGCGGCCTCATGGCGATCGGCGGCGAAGACCACGCGGGCAATTCCGGCAAACCGCGCGCTCATGTAGCACATCGCGCAGGGTTCTCCTGACGCCAGAAGCGTCGCGCCCGACAGGTTGGGCGTGCCGTGCGTGTGGCAGGCGTCACGGATCGCCTCGACCTCGGCATGCGCGGTCGGGTCGTGGTGCTCCCGGACGCGGTTGACGCCGCGTCCGAGAATGGTGCCGTTGCGGTCGACCACCAAGGCGGTAAAGGGAATGCCGCCGTCGTGAACATGGTCCATGGAATAGGCCACGGTCTCTTCCATGAGCTTCTGGTAGCGGGACGCTGGTCCGGCGCACATCAGCTTTGCCCCTGAAGCTTCGCGCTGTCGGCAAGCTTCAGCCAGACGACGCCGCCGATGATGACTGCGAGCCAGAATGCCTGGGTGATGGTGAGCGACTGGCCGAGAAGAACGCTGCCGAAAGCAGCCGCGCCGACGGAGCCGATGCCCGCCCACACCGCATAACCGATGCCCACGTCGATGGTGCGCAAGGCAACGCTGAGGAAGTAAAGCGTCAGCAGGAAGAACACGATGGCTGCAACCGACCAGCTGAGGACGGTGAAAGCCTGGCTGCCGCCAACGCTCAGCGCGTATCCGATCTCGAAGGCTCCGGCGAGGAGCAGGCTTATCCAGGCGCGCGTGCTGCCGGCATTGTCTTGATTTGTCTTGGTCATGTCGAAAATCCTTGAAGTCAATGGAAGTTGAGGAGGTGCTGAACGGCGGCTTTTTACGCTGCACCACTGAGGCGCAAGCCGACGACGCCACCGACAACGAGAAGAATGCCGACGGTCTTCTTCCAGTTGAGCGTTTGACCGAAGAACAGCACGCCCAGAACGACGATTCCGACGCCGGCCGCTGAGGTCCAGATGGCGTAACCCACGCCGACATCGAAGGTGAGAAGGGCGAGGCTCAGGAAGAACGTCGCGACAGCCCCGCTGACGAGGGTCGCGGCAGTCCATCCGGGATGGGTGAACCCCTTCGCCTTGCCCGCGCTGATTGCAACCGCGATCTCCAGGATCACGGCAATTCCAAGATAGAGCCAGCTCATCGTTTTTTCCTTTCGTGGCTATGGTGGTGTCAGGCGTTTGCCTGCTGTGGTGATTGGTTTGCTTCGAGGACTTCGAGCGCCTGCCGCAATGCATCCAGCGGCGGTGTTCCGCGGAAAATCCGCTCGCCGACCACGATCGTCGGGACCGACGTTATGGCCATGTCTTCGCGGGCATGGCGCAGGGCTTCGCGATGGCGCGACGCATAGGCGCCGTTCTCCAACGCCGCGCGGGCCTCCTGCGCGTCGAGGCCCGCCTCGGCCGCAAGTCCGATCAAAGTTTCGGGATCGCCGATGTCGCGGCCTTCCTGAAAGAAGGCGCGCAGCACCCGCATGGAGTAGGGGTGGTCGAGGCCCTTGTCCCGCGCCATGGCCAGAAGCTCGAGGGCCTTTGCCGTGCGGGGCTGCGGCGAGATCGAGGGAAGCTGGATGGGCACGCCCAGCTTTTCGGCGCGTGGATAGACAGCGTTTTTCCAGACTGTCGGCAGGTAGCCGTCTTCGACGCGCAAGGTCGGAACCGGTTCGGGACGCAGTTCGAAAGCGCGCCATTCAATGGAAATGTCCCGGTCGCCGATCGCCTCGGACAAGACATGCTCCGCCAGCAGGCAGAACGGGCAGACATAGTCGGAATAGACAATTACGTGAGGCTTCCGCGCGCGCTCCGCTCGAGCGCCTGCACCAACTTCCGGCACCATCGTCATGTCTCTTTCCTCGCGGGTGGATGACTGTTGCTGTCGGAAATATCAGGCGTGGAAAAGCCTGGCCAAAGCGGATATCTCAGGGGGTGGATGAATCAGATTCATCGTGGTACCGCGCTTGATCCAGGAGATCGCGACCTTGCGAAAGCTTCCGCCACTTCACGGCCTGCGGGCCTTTGAAGCCGCCGCCCGGCATCTGCATTTCACGCGCGCGGCCGAGGAGCTGCACCTCACGCCCACCGCGATCAGCCATCAGGTGCGGCAGCTGGAGGAGATCCTCGGCGTGGAGCTGTTCCGGCGCTATCCGCGCCCGGTGAAGCTTTCGCCAGCAGGCGAGAAGCTGTTTCCGGTGCTCAGGGATTCGCTTGATCGCATCGCCGCCGCACTCGGGCAGCTGTCCGACGATGAGGACGGTCCGCTGCGCCTGTCCGTGACCATGGCCTTTGCCAGCAGATGGCTGATGCCGCGGCTTCCGCACCTGCGCGATGAGACGGGGCTCATGATCGAAATCGAGGCGGACGACCTTGTGGCGGACCTGCACGCGTCGGGCATCGACATGGCGATCCGTTATGCTGAGCGGTCGGGTGCGGACGCCGAGTGGCATCGGCTGTTTCCCGACCGCATCCTGCCGGTATGCGCTCCCGGCCTTTTGTCAGGCCAGGATAAGCTTTCGCCGGATGAGATCCTCGCATTGCCGTTGCTGCACTATCGGTGGAGATCCGGCGCAGCCAATGCGCCGAGCTGGGAGCGATGGCAGGCCCATGCCGGCGCCGATCGCGGCCGGCCGCACATCACCCAGACATTCTCCGAAGAAGTCCATGCGCTTGACGCGGCTGTCGCCGGCCAGGGAGCCGTCCTCGCCTCCGAGCTGCTTGTCAGCGATCAATTGAACGCAGGCACGCTCGTCCCGCTCTCGGATATCGCGCTGCCCGGCCCGACCTATTGGGCGGTGTTCCTGGCGAGCCACCCGGCGAAGGAGCGGCTGCAGATATTGCTCGAATGGTTCCGAAAGCAGGCTTTACCATTACAGGCCACTGACCAATCTGCTACTTGATATAGTAGTAGACGCTGCTGCGCGATGCGCCGAGCGCCTTGGCTATCTCGTCGATCGAACCTTTCAGCGACATCATTCCCAGATCTTGCAGGTGGGCCATCAGGTCGCGCTTCTCAGCAGTGTTGAGCGATCTGGGTTCCTTGTTTCGCGCCAGCGCAAAGTCGCGAACACATTTGCCGATGTCGTCGGATCGCGGTGTCTGGATGCGCTCAGAGACGCCTTCAATATCGCGGATTGCCGTCAACCTTCCAATGTACTCGGCCATGCCATTCAGGTAGGAGACATCAATATTCAGGCAGAG
The DNA here is from genome assembly GCF_001050155.1 of Nitratireductor soli. Lineage (GTDB taxonomy): Bacteria > Pseudomonadota > Alphaproteobacteria > Rhizobiales > Rhizobiaceae > Nitratireductor > Nitratireductor soli. The sequence goes on along the minus strand of NZ_LFVY01000016.1, from coordinate 66,820 downwards.
CGCCGCGATATAGGCGCCAGCGCTGTCTTTCAATCCAATTGACGTGCTCTTGACCACCCGGCCGTCGGACAGCCTGTTGGCATAGTTCACGAGCTTGTCTGGGAAACTCGGGTCGGAGATGCGGGTAAGTCCCAACTCGGTGGCCGGATCGCCAACCGATCTGCCCGAAATATTGTTCTCAATCTTGAAGATCGCATGCGACGGGTTGGTGAGGTCGTGCAGCACCACCTCACAGATCGGCGCGAAGGTTTCCGCCAAAGCATCGGCGATCTTGGAAGCCTCGCGAAGAATGAGATCATGCTCGGTTCGTTTTGACATTTCGTCAGCTTTCAACATTTTGCCATTGACATCAAGTCAGTTTTTGACATTTTGTTTACGAGGTCAATAGGCGTGATGTCGCGGGGAGAAGCACTTCCCAACGTGGCGCAAAGAAGGGAAGCGAATGACGATCGATCTGATTGAAACTTCCGAAGCGGCGCTTCCGCTCGGTCACTACTCCCAGGCCGTCGCCCATCGCGGCACGCTCTACCTCTCGGGTATTCTGCCCGTGGCGATTGACGGGGATGGTTCCGCCGTTCGGCCTTTTGCCGAACAGGTCGATCTCGTCCTCGCCCATGCCGGGGCGATCCTCAGCAAAGCCGGCGCGACGGTCACCGATATCGTCAAAGTCTCGATCTACATAACGGACGTTTCCAATTGGGCGAGCTTCGATGTCCGCTATGCGCACTTCGTCGGCGACCACAAGCCAGCACGCGCAGTGATCCCCGTTCCCGCACTCCACCATGGCTTCGACATCGAACTCGAGCTGATCGCCGCCGTCAAAGGATAGAACTATGCTCCGCTCAACATCCCCCGCCTTCGTCGATCCGCGTACGGGCGCTCATCTTCCCGTCGACACGCTCTCCTGGCGTTCTCAAGATGGAAATCCCCTCATGGTGAGCGATCTCGTGGGGATCAATCGCGCCGACATCCGTACCGGCCTTCGCACCATCTGGCGCTATGCCGCCGCGCTTCCGGTCGAGATCGCGGAGCCGGTCTCGCTGGGCGAGGGAATGACGCCCCTCGTCAGCGCCGACATTGACGGCATCTCGTGCCGACTGAAGCTCGAATGGTTCGCGCCGACCGGCTCCTTCAAGGATCGCGGTGCTTCGGTTCTCATCTCCCATCTGCGTTCCCTCGGCATCACGTCGGTGGTGGAGGACAGTTCCGGCAACGGCGGAGCGGCGATTGCCGCCTATGGCGCGGCTGCCGGCATGGCGGTGGGCATCTTCGTTCCGCACTACACGCAGCCAGCCAAGATCGCCCAGCTTCGCGCATACGGGGCCAACGTGACGCTCGTGCCCGGCACGCGCCAGGACACGGAAACGGCCGCGATCCAGGAGGCCAAGCGCACTTACTATGCCAGCCACAACTGGCATCCGATGTTCCTGCAGGGCACGAAGACGCTCGGCTACGAGATCTGGGAAGATCTCGGCTTCCGCGCGCCCGACAACATCATTATTCCGGCGGCAGCCGGCAGCAATGTGCTTGGTTGCCACATTGCCTTTCGTGAACTCCTCGCCGCCGGCGAGATCGCGAACATGCCTCGGATATTCGTGACGCAGCCCGAGAATTGCTGCCCGGTCCATCACGCTCTCCATCCGGAAAGTCTGGGAGGTCGCGCACCTGAATACTCCTCGACAGTGGCCGAGGGGACGGCAATTCGCAATCCGATCCGGCTTGACGAGATGGTCGCGGCAATTCGCGGAACCGGAGGCGACAGCACGGCCGTGGCGGAGGCCGATATCATCGCCACGGCCAAGCGCCTCGCCGCGAAGGGATTTTACACGGAGCCGACTTCGGCCCACGCGGTGGCGGGGCTGCGGCAGTTCGTTGAAGCGGGCCGGATTGGACGTGATGAGGAGACGGTTGTGATTCTAACCGGCTCCGGGCTGAAGGCGACGCAGTTCTACGCTGATCAGTTCGGCTGACCGCGGCCCCTTTTGTCGCCTCGTATTCCGACAGGTTCCCGAGAACGCCCCGCCGCATTGGCGAGGCGCGGGCCTGCTCGTGCCGAAAGCCGACGGCTGCCGGGGAGGGCCGCCGCCATTGCATACAATGAATGCCATTAAGGGAGGAACCAAATGGCAACGCAATCAGGACCCGCGCACCCATTCTCGTTCTGGACACGCATGCTTCTGTGGAAGCAGATCGCCGTCGCGCTCGTTCTCGGACTGGCGCTCGGTGTGGCGCTCAACATGACCGGAAATGCCGCCATAGCTGGAACGATCAAGCTTGCGGGCGACGCTTTCATCGCGGCTATCAAGATGCTCGTCGTACCGCTGGTCTTCGTCTCGCTTGTGTGCGGCATGACCTCGATCGCCGAGATCGGGCGCATGGGCCGCATCGGCGTCAAGACGCTCGCCTTCTATCTCGGCACAACGGCGTTTGCCGTCGCAATCGGGCTGCTGCTCGGCATATTGCTTGAACCGGGCGCCGGTGTTGCACTCGTTGCCGACGGCAAGGTGGACGCTAAGCAAGCCCCGCCATTCGGCGAACTTCTTGTCGGCATCATTCCGACCAATCCGGTCTCTGCAGCCGCGGACGGCAACATTCTCCAGATCATCTTCTTTGCGATCATCTTTGGTCTCGCAATCAACCTCGCCGGCGCGGCGGCGCAGCCGATCCGCGGCTTCTTTGACGCACTCAACGCAGTCATCATGAAGCTTGCCGAAATCGTCGTCGCATTTGCGCCCTATGGCGTCTTCGCGCTGATGACCTGGGTCGCAGGCACCTACGGGCTCGAGATGCTCCTGCCGCTTGGACTGATCATTCTGGCTGTCTATCTCGGCTGTCTTATCCACGCAGTTGTCGTCTACGGAGGGATCATTGCCTTCATCGCCAGACTTAATCCCGTCCGCTTTTTTCAAGGGGTCATCGAGCCGGCGATCGTCTCCTTCACGAGCACGTCCAGCGCCGGTACCCTGCCGGTGACGATGGCGGCCACGACGCGAAATCTTGGAGTGAAGAGTTCGGTGGCGAGCTTTACCCTGCCGCTCGGCGCCACGATCAACATGGATGGCACTGCGCTGTACCAAGGTGTCACCGCGGTGTTCGTCGCGCAGGCCTTCGGTGTCACTCTCTCAGGTGCCGACTATGCGACGATTGTGGCCGCCGCAACGCTCGCGTCGATCGGTACAGCGGGCGTTCCTGGTGGTGGCCTCATCATGCTTTCAATGGTGCTCACATCGGTGGGATTGCCTCTGGAAGGTGTGGCGATCATCGCTGGCATCGACCGCATCCTCGATATGGCCCGAACCACGCTCAACGTGGTGGGCGACTGCGCTTGCAGCGTTCTTGTCGCGAAATCCGAGGGAGAGGTTGATCTCGATGCCTTCAACACTCCGCACGTCATGGCGGCGCCGAAACTCGGAATTGGCTGAGACAGGCCGAGGCTGAGTTGAGCCAGTTGACAGAAAGCAATAGTCTCATCTGAGAAAGCAGGCCGCTCCGCGTCGCCGGGGCGGCTCACTGGTCTGATCCGAGGCGGATAGTGGCCTGCCCCTATGAGGCGGTCCGACCTTGGATTGGTCGGCGGCCGCCTTCCGTGGCCACCTGACCAGCAGGCTTGCCGCCGGTCCGTTCCCGATCCCGGAAGCTCGCCAACAAATGAGAGTTCGAGTGTACACGCCCACGAGCGGCACCCAAGCGTAGCCACTGCGACAGAGGGCCGCCTCAATGCCGATGCTGACTGCCGGCAGCCCAAGATCGGCAAAAATGCTGCAACAGCGCCTCAGGCTCGCTCGCCACTTTCGTCTCGCGCACGATCTTGCCCGATGAATCCACCGCGCAAGCGCTGCTCTGTTCCAGCGACACATCAAGTCCTAATAGTCCATCGTTGTCCCTCGATTGATGCACAGGGCCGACAAGCGGATTCCGTTTCAACATCGTCAGGCTGGGGGACAGCCACCTTCATGGCTACCAGATGAGCGCCGACCCATTACGGCATCCAGGTTTCGAAGCCGCCCCCGATGCAGGCTGCGCCCAGGCGCGACCGTTCAAGGCCGTGAAAAGGTCCGGCACTGGAAATATTCGGCTATTGCGAGCTATAATGGAGATGCTTCTTGCTGAATTCGAAGATTCGCAAGGATCAGGAGGTACGGAGGATGGCGGTAGCGCTTGTACTCGTCCTTGTGGTTGTGGGCTCGATATTGTTCCATATCTTGAGCCCATGGTGGTGGTCGCCCATCGCTTCGAATTGGGGCTATATCGACCAGACCCTCATCATTACCTTCTGGATCACAGGCGCCGTGTTTTCCGCGGTGGTCCTGTTCATGGCCTATTGCGTGTTCCGGTTCCGGCACAGGGAAGGCGTCAAGGCCGATTACAATCCCGAAAACAAGAAACTGGAATGGTGGCTCACTGCCGTGACGGCGGTGGGGGTGGCGGCGATGCTGGCGCCGGGGCTTTATGTCTGGTCGCAATTCATCACCGTTCCCGACGACGCCACCGAGGTCGAGGTGGTCGGCCAGCAATGGCAATGGAGCTATCGGTTGCCTGGCCAGGATGGCAGGCTCGGCAAATCGGACAACCGGCTCGTCACCTATGAAAACCCGCTGGGCATAGATCCGGACGACCCCTACGGCCAGGACGACGTGGTGATCGAGGCGGCCGACCTGCATCTGCCGATCGACAAGCCGGTAAAAATGCTGCTGCGCTCGATCGACGTTCTGCACGATTTCTACGTGCCCGAGTTCCGCGCCAAGATGGATATGGTGCCGGGCACCGTCACCTATTTCTGGTTCACCCCGACGCGCACGGGAACCTTCGAAGTGCTCTGTGCGGAGCTTTGCGGCACGGGACACGGCTACATGCGCGGTATCGTCATGGTGGACACGGAAGAGGATTACCAGGCCTGGCTCGACGGTCAAACGACATTCGCCCAGCTTTCCGCGCCAACAACGGTCGGCGTCATGGACGCTGACGAACCGTGAGACGGGAGGCCGCCGCATAGAGGAATGTTCCGGTGACGCCGCTGGGCCGACCAGTCGTCATCGGCAGTGCCCAAGGAGGTGACGCGATGGTCGATGCCACACCCCATGCCGAACAGGGGGTCCCGCCGGCCGAGACGCCCGAACTCGAGCTTTACCATCCGAAGGGGTGGTGGACGACCTATGTCTTCTCGCAGGACGCCAAGGTCATCGCCATTCAGTATTCCGGCACGGCGCTGGCCATCGGCCTGGTGGCGTTGGTGCTTTCCTGGCTGATGCGGCTGCAACTCGGCTTTCCCGGCACGTTCGATTTCATCACGCCGGAGGCCTATTACCAGTTCATGACCATGCACGGCATGATCATGGTGATCTACCTGCTCACCGCTCTCTTCCTCGGTGGTTTCGGCAACTATCTGATCCCGCTCATGGTCGGTGCGCGCGATATGGTGTTCCCCTATGTCAACATGCTCAGCTACTGGATCTACCTGCTCGCCGTGCTTGTCCTTGTGGCGAGCTTCTTCGCTCCGGGCGGGCCGACCGGCGCCGGCTGGACGCTCTATCCGCCGCAGGCAATCCTGTCCGGTACGCCGGGCGGGCAAGGCGCCGGCATCATCTTGATGCTCGTCTCGCTGATCCTGTTCATCATCGGCTTCACCATGGGCGGACTGAACTATGTCGTGACGGTGGTCCAGGGCCGCACGCGCGGCATGACGCTGATGCGCATGCCGCTTACTGTCTGGGGCATTTTCACCGCAACGGTCATGGCGTTGCTGGCTTTTCCGGCGCTCTTCGTCGCTTGCGTGATGATGCTGTTCGATCGGCTGCTCGGCACATCGTTCTTCATGCCGGCGCTGGTCGAGATGGGGCAATTGATGAGCTATGGCGGCGGCAGCCCGATCCTGTTCCAGCATCTGTTCTGGTTCTTCGGGCATCCGGAAGTCTACATCGTGGCGCTGCCGGCTTTCGGCATCGTTTCCGATCTCATCAGCACCCACGCACGCAAGAATATCTTCGGCTACCGCATGATGGTGTGGGCCATCATCATCATCGGTGCGCTCTCTTTCGTTGTCTGGGCGCATCACATGTATGTGTCGGGCATGCATCCCTGGTTCGGCTTCTTCTTCGCCACAACCACGCTGATCATCGCCATCCCGACGGCCATCAAGGTCTATAACTGGGTGCTGACGCTGTGGCGCGGCGACATCCATCTGACCTTGCCCATGCTGTTCTCGCTCGCCTTCATCGTCACCTTCGTCAATGGCGGCCTGACGGGGCTTTTCCTCGGCAACGTGGTGGTCGACGTGCCTCTGTCCGACACCATGTTCGTCGTCGCCCACTTCCATATGGTCATGGGTGTGGCGCCGGTCCTGGTGGTGTTTGGGGCAATCTATCACTGGTATCCCAAGATCACTGGTCGCATGCTCAATGAGGCCATGGGTCAGTTTCATTTCTGGGTCACTTTCGTCGGCGCCTATGCGATCTTTTTCCCGATGCACTATGTCGGGTTGGTGGGTGTGCCGCGCCGCTATCCGGAACTGGGCGATGTGGCCTTCGTGGCAGATTCCGTGCACAGCCTGAACGCCTTCATCACCATCGCCGCGCTGATCGTCGGGTTCGCCCAGATGGTGTTCCTGTTCAATCTGGTGTGGAGCCTCCGCTACGGCCGCGAAGCCGGTGGTAATCCCTGGCGCGCCACCAGCCTGGAATGGCAGACGCCGACCACGCCGCCGCCGCACGGCAATTGGGGCGCAGCAAGGCCGATCGTCTATCGCTGGGCCTATGACTACTCGGTGCCTGGCGCGCCGGAGGATTTCATCGCCCAGAACGACCCGGGGCCGCAGCACAGGGGAGCGGTATGAGCGTCATTCTCGTTTTCCTGACGGTCGTCATCGGCTTCTCGTTCTGGTGGCTCTCCCACCAGCGGCTCATGTCGAAGCCCTGGCTGGAACACGGTGCCGCCCTGCCGACCACGGATGTTTCATACATGCCGACGGCGAAGGTCGCGCTCGGCATTTTCCTCGCCGTCATCGGCAGCCTGTTCGCGCTTTTCGCCAGCGCTTATTTCATGCGCATGGAATATGCCGACTGGCAGGCGCCGCCCCTGCCGGCCGTGCTGTGGTTCAACACCATTGTCCTCGTACTCGCCAGCATCGCCCTTTCCTGCGCAGTCCGCGCCGCAAGGGAGAACCGCATGGACATCACCCGATTGGGGCTGGCGACGGCAGGGCTGTCGAGCATCGTGTTCCTGATCGGCCAGCTCGCGGCCTGGCGGACGCTTTCGGCGGCCGGCCATTTCATGGATGTGAACGCGGCGAACGGTTTTTTCTATCTCATCACCGGCATGCACGGCCTGCACATTCTGGGCGGGCTCGTCGCGCTCGCACGCGTATCGGCCGTGGCCTGGCGCGAAACCTATTGCAGCGCACGTGTGCGTCTCGGCATCGACCTGTGCGCCATGTACTGGCACTTCCTGCTGTTCGTTTGGCTCTGCCTGTTCATCCTGCTGGCAGGCTGGGCTGGCGATCTCGTCGCCATATGCCGGCAGTTCCTGGCATGAAGGGAGGGTATGATGGCTGAAACACCGCTAGACGGCACTGCAACCGGACAGTCCCGGCCGGTGGGTCTGCATGGCGTGGCCGCAGACTGGGCCTCGGACCAACGCGCCTTCAAGAGCGTGTCCTGGGGGAAAGCCATGATGTGGATATTCCTTCTGTCCGACACCTTTATCTTCGGCTGTTTCCTGCTCGCCTACATGACGGCACGCATGTCGACCACTGTGCCCTGGCCGAATGCCAGCGAGGTCTTCGCGCTGCATATCGGCGGCGTCGAGATGCCGCTCATCCTGATCGCCATCATGACGTTCGTGCTGATCTCATCGAGCGGCAGCATGGCGATGGCCGTCAACTTTGCCTATCGACGGAACCGGCGAGCCACCGTGACCTTGCTTCTCCTGACGGCGTTTCTGGGCGCGACCTTCGTCGGCATGCAGGCCTTCGAGTGGACCAAGCTCATCACCGAAGGCGTGCGGCCGTGGGGCAATCCCTGGGGAGCAGCGCAATTCGGTTCCAGCTTCTTCATGATTACCGGTTTTCACGGCACCCACGTTACCTTCGGTGTCATCTTCCTTCTGATCGTTGCGCGCAAGGTCTGGCGCGGCGACTATGATGACGATGGCGCGCGCGGTTTCTTCACGAGCCGCCGCGGCGACTACGAACAGGTCGAGATCATGGGGCTTTATTGGCACTTCGTCGATCTGGTCTGGGTGTTCATTTTCGCATTCTTCTATCTTTGGTGAGGAACGATCATGGCTTCCCACGCAGAACAAACACATCAGCGCTTCCCGCAGACTGCGACGGCGGCGCATGCCGAGGGGCAGCAGCACCCGATCCGCATCTATCTGATTGTCTGGTTCTGGCTGTTCGTGCTGAGCGCCTGTTCCTACCTGGTCGACTACGTAGGCTTTCAGGGCTATCTGCGCTGGGGGTTGATCGTTGTTTTCATGTTGCTGAAGGCAGGACTGATCGTCGCCGTTTTCATGCATATGGTGTGGGAACGGCTGGCGCTGGTCTACGCGATCCTGCTGCCACCGATCGCCGTGCTCGTTTTCGTGGCGATCATGGCCATAGAATCCGACTACACCGCGCTCACCCGCATGATCGCTTTTTCCGGCGGCGGTTGAAGAGAGGGCGGAACGGTTTTCGCCCACCCTCAATGCCTCAGCGTTTCCCCGACGGTGTATTCTTCTCGGTCGGCGAAACCACTGTTTTGCGATAAAGGTGCCAAGTGGCGTGGCCGAGCACCGGGATGACCACCGCCAGCCCGACGAACAGCGTCAGGGAGCCTATCACCAGAAGGGCTGCGACGATCAAACCCCAAAGCAGCATCGGCAGCGGATTGGCCTGCATGACGCGCACGGAGGTCTCGATGGCCGCATAAGCGCCCACATCCCGGTCGAGCAGCAAGGGGAAGGCGATGGACGTGGTGCTGAGCACGATCAGGGCGAAGATCAAACCAGCCAGATTGCCGATCAAAAGCAATGTCCAGCCACGCTGCGTCGTCAGCACTTCCTGGATGAAACCGACGAAGGATGCTGGCGTGCTGTCGCCGTAGAGCCATCTGTAGAGCCCCTGGGCGGTGAATATCCAGAGGAGAAAGATACCGAGCAACATGATGCCGATAGCGACCATCGAGGGAATGGCGGCCGACTTGCGCATATTGAAGGCGTGCTTCCAGGATGTGTCCATGCCCAGTTCACGGCGCCGGCTGATTTCATAAAGGCCGATTGCTGCAAACGGCCCCAACAAGGTAAATCCGGCAATCAGCGGAAAGATAAGTTGCAGCGCATTGCCGCTGGAAGCCCAGGAAATCAGGACCACGCCCACAATCGGATAGATCAGGCACAGGAAAACATAGTGGGACGGCTTGTCCCAGAAATCCTCCACCCCGCTTCGCAGCGCGCCGAGGACATCTGCGAAATCAACGTTCCGCAGCCGCGGATGCGCAACAGTTTTCTGGGCTCCAGCTATAACGTGAAAGCTCGTCATGACCATTCCTCCTGGACGAAGTCCGGTGAGTCGCGGTTCACGGTGCCTCAAAACTACGGTTACGCGAAACCGCAACCCTTTGCCTTATGGGTGAGAATACTACGGAAAGTGCTCGTTGTCGTCGCTTTTGCGGCATCGCTGCACCAAACTGGCGCAAAGACCCATTCTTCGGTAGTCTGCCGATCATGAGCGTGTGTCGGTCAACCGACAAATGCGCGCCGGGAGGTCGTATATGGGCCCCAAAACGTTGCTTCTGGTTGGCGTTGCTCTGGCCGTGCTGCTGCTGATCGGTTTCGGCATCATTCCTTATTTGGATTAGGTGCCGCGGAACCGTTTGCAATCGACGCCGTTAGCAATCCTTGAGGGCGGCCATGCCCGGCAGGGGAGGTCGCAGCGACCATATCGATACGAAAGGAGGGACCGTCATCATGAACAGGCATTCCTACATCGTCTCCGCCGGTCTTGTTGTCCTGATGCTTGCCGGAACGCAGCTATGGGCGCAGGAGGGCGACCCGGCCGCAGGCAAGACCGTGTTCAACAAATGCCGCGCCTGTCACGAGGCGGAAACCGACAAGAACAAGGTCGGCCCGAGCCTGCTCGATGTGATGGACCGCACTGCGGGCTCCCTGGAATCGTTCAAGTCCCGTTATTCAGCGAATATGCGCGAAGCGGGTGAGGGAGGGTTTGTCTGGAACGACGAAAACTTGAGCGATTATCTGCGCGATCCGAAAGCCGTCATTCCGAAGGGCAAGATGGTGTTTCCCGGCCTGAAGAGTGACGAAGATATCGCCAATGTGATCGCTTATCTGAAGGCTGAACCGAAGCCGTAGCAAGGACCCGGGATCGAGAAGATCTTCGGAACCTGGAAGCGAAGCTATGGCCTTCATCGGTGCTGTCGCATTGTTTCTTCGCCGAGGAGTTCGGGGTGGCATCGGGGCATTCGAAAGCCGAGGAACAAGGTCCTGATCCACTCAGATCAGGGCTTGTAATTCACCAGCATGGATTGGGCGGCGTTCCCGAAGCATCACAATCTTGAGCACTCGATGAGCCGACGAGGGAACTCCCACACTGAAAATTTTGCATTGCAGCGCGTGGCGGAACGCGCAAACAAGTAGCACATGAGTCGCCCCGCCTTGCGCATCCTGATTATCGACGAGAACCGCATCCGCGCGGCGGTGATCGAGGAAGGACTGCGCGAGGCCGGCCATGGCGAGGTGGCGATCATCCACGACATCGCCGGCATCGCCCGACGCATCGCCGACATCGAGCCCGACGTTATTGTCATCGATCTGGAAAATCCCAACCGCGACATGCTGGAAAGCATGTTCCAGCTCACACGCGCGGTGAAACGGCCGATCGCCATGTTCGTCGATCGATCCGACAGCGCCTCGATCGAAGCCGCCGTAGATGCCGGCGTGTCGGCCTATATCGTCGACGGGCTGCGCAAGGATCGCGTCAAGCCGATCGTTGAGATGGCGATCAGCCGCTTCAACGCTTTCTCGCGCATGGCGCGCGAACTTGAGGACGCGCGCACGGAGCTGGAGAACCGCAAGCTCGTGGAACGGGCCAGGGGCATTTTGATGAAGTCGCGCGGCATGTCGGAAGACGAAGCGTATGCACTGCTGCGCAAGACGGCCATGAACCAGAACCGGAAGATCGCTGAAATCGCGCAGAGCCTCATCACTGCGGCCGGGTTGCTGGAACCGGGAGACGACCTATGACCGCCGATTGCCGGATCACAGTCGGGTTCCTGCCGCTGCTGGACAGCGCCCTGCTCGTCGCCGCGCGCGAAAAGGGGTTTGCGGAGGCTGAAGGGGTCGATCTCGTGCTGGTGCGCGAGAACTCCTGGGCCAGCGTGCGCGACAGGCTGGCGGTCGGTCACTTTGCTGCCGCGCACATGCTGGCGCCGATGCCGATCGCCTTCAATCTCGGCCTTGCGCCGCTGGCCATGCCCACCATCGCGCCGATGGCGCTGGGGCTGGGCGGCAATGCGGTGACCGTGTCGGTACCCGTGTGGGCGGCGATGCTGGAGGCGGGCGCATCCGCCGATCTCGACCCGACCACCAACGGCGCCGCGCTCCGGCAGGTCATCGCGTCGCGGGCGGCGGAGCGACTGCGTCTGGCCGTTGTGCATCCGCATTCGGGCCACAATTACGAACTGCGCTACTGGCTGGCGGCGAGTGGGATCAACCCCGAGCGGGACGTTGACATCATGATCTTGCCGCCGCCGCTGATGCCGGATGCGTTGGCGGCCGGGCAGATCGACGGCTATTGCGCGGGCGAACCCTGGAACAGCGCTTCCGTGTTCCGCGGAACCGGCCGTTTGGTCACGACAAAGTCGAAGATCTGGCGTTCGAGCCCGGAAAAGGTGCTGGGTGTGTCCGCGGAATGGGCCGACGCCAATCCGGAAGCGCTCGGCAGGCTGCTGCGCGCTCTCTATCGTGCCGCGCAATGGTGCGGCGATGCCGCCAACCACGCGGAACTGGCGGCAACCCTCGCGCGGCCCGGCTATGTGGATTGTGAAGCTGAATGGCTCATGCCGGCCCTGTCCGGGCAATTGTTGGGCGCCGATGGCGGGCAGATCGCCGTCGACGACTTCTTTGTGCCGCTCGCGCGGGCTGCCACCTTCCCGTGGCGAAGCCATGCCTTGTGGTTCTACAGCCAGATGGCGCGATGGGGTCAGATCGAAGCAAGCGATGCCAACGAGCGCATTGCGCGCGAAACCTATCGTCCGGATCTCTACCGCGCCGCGCTCGGGCCCCTCGGCGTGGCGTTGCCGGGCGCGAACGCCAAGGTCGAAGGGTCGCTGACCGCGCCGACGCCCGTCGGATCGGCAGGTGCAAGCCTCGTTCTGGGGCCGGACGGCTTCTTCGACGGCAAGGTCTTCGACCCGGACCAGGTCGCCCGATATTTGCGCCTGTCATAGTTGCCTCGACTGTAACCGCAGGCCTGCCATTTATCGTGCAGTGCACAAATCTTGGGCTGGCGATCGCGGCGCCTTGAACAAAAAGAATGCAGCGATGACAGCCGGCATCGCATGGGATGGATTCGTAAACTTCTGTTATTGCAAGGTTTTAATCTAATTTCCGAAACTGGCACGTAACCTGCTTAGTCATTTGCAGGCCCGACGAAGGGTCTTCAGATTTCGCGTCCAACGACGGGCGCGCCAGGCAAAGCCGCCGATCAGCTTGTTTCGCGTTTCCGGATTCCGGCACGCGTGAGGGCTGATCGGCGGCTTTTTTGTTTTCAGCCAGCGCACAGCCACTCCCAAGGGCTGATGATGGAGCCAGAAATGACGGAAACTACCAAAACCGCCACACCCGACAATTCGGCCAGCCGGGCGCTGGCGATGTCCACCATCGCCTTCACCGTCTGCTTCGCCGTATGGACGATCTTTTCGATCATCGGTATTCGCATCAAGGACGAGCTCGGCCTGAGCGAAACGCAGTTCGGCCTGCTGGTCGGCATGCCGATCCTGACAGGATCGCTCGTCCGCGTGCTGCTCGGCATCTGGACCGACCGTCTCGGCGGCAGGGTCGTCTATACGGTGACGATGCTCGCATCGGCGCTGGCGACGTTCCTGCTCGCCTTCGCGACGACCTACGCCCAGATGCTGGTTGCCGCTCTGGGCGTTGGCCTTGCCGGCGGCTCCTTCGCCGTCGGCGTCGCCTATGTCTCGCGCTTCTATCCGGCGGCGCGTCAGGGCACTGCGCTCGGCATTTTCGGCGTCGGCAATGTCGGCGCGGCCGTCACCAAGTTTGCAGCACCCTTCGTGCTGCTGGCATGGGGCTGGCAGAGCGTGGCGCTGGTCTGGGCTGCGGCGCTGGTGGCGATGGCCGCAGTCTTCTGGCTCACCACCGAGGACGACCCGGTGATCCGCCAGCGCCGCCTGACCGGCGCCGGCCAGCCGCGCAGCTTCCTGGCTGAATTCGAACCACTGCGCGACATGCGGGTCTGGCGCTTCGCGCTCTATTACTTCTTTGCATTCGGAGCCTTCGTTGCATTGGCGCTGTGGCTGCCGCGCTACCTGATCGGCGTCTATGGCTTCGACATCGCCACCGCCGGCATGATCGGCGCGGCCTATTCGGTTCCTGCCTCGATCTTCCGCGCCTATGGCGGCGTGCTCTCCGACCGCGTCGGCGCGCGCACCGTGCTCTACTGGACCTTCGTCGTGTCGGCTGTGTGCTGCGCGGTGCTGTCGATCCCGGCGACCGACTATCTCGTACAGGGCATCAACGGGCAGATCGCATTTCACATGGCCATCGGCCCCGTGGCCTTCGTGGCGGTTGCCTTCGTGCTGGGCTTCTTCATGAGCCTCGGCAAGGCCGCCGTCTACAAGCACATCCCCGTCTACTACCCCGATAATGTCGGCGCGGTGGGCGGCCTTGTCGGCATGATCGGCGGCCTTGGCGGTTTCATCCTTCCCATCGCGTTCGGCGCCCTCAATGACCTCACAGGCATCTGGTCCAGCTGCTTCATGCTGCTCTTCGTGCTGGTGGGCGCGTGCCTGGTGTGGATGCATCTGGCGATCCGGCAGATGGAAAAGCGCGTGGCGGCGCCGACGGCCTCGTTCGCTCAGGCTGCGGAATGATCGGACGGGAGACGACGGCCATGACAGAGAAACTCGTCATCATCGGCAACGGCATGGCTCCCGGCAGGATGCTCGAGCATCTGCTGGAAGCCGCGCCTGACCGCTACGGCATCACGATCTTCAACGCCGAACCGCGCGTGAACTACGACCGCATCATGCTGTCGCCGGTGCTTTCGGGCGAAAAGAGCTTTGAGGAGATCGTGATCCATGGCGACGGCTGGTACGTCGCCAACAACATCATGCTCTACAAGGGCCACAAGATCGTCGCCATCGACCGCGAGGCGAAGACCGTGACGTCAGACCACGGCGTGACGGAACCCTACGACAAGCTGATGATCGCCACCGGGTCCGTGCCGTTCATCATTCCGGTGCCCGGCAACGATCTGCCGGGAGTGCTGACCTACCGCGACCTCGACGACGTCAATGCGATGCTCCTGGCCGCCCAGTCGCGCCAGACGGCGGTTGTGATCGGCGGTGGCCTTCTCGGCCTCGAAGCCGCTGCCGGCCTGAAGGAGCGAGGCATGGAGGTGACGGTGCTCCACGTCATGCCGACGCTGATGGAACGCCAGCTCGACCCCGCTGCCGGATACCTGCTGCAGCGGGCGGTAGAGGCGCGGGGCATTAAGGTCGTTACCCGGGCAAACACGAAGCAGATCGTCGGCAATGGCAAGGTCGAGGGCGTCGAGCTCGATGACGGCACGATCATTCCGGCCACGCTGGTGGTGATGGCGGTGGGCATCCGGCCCAACGTGACGCTGGCAAAAGAGGCTGGGCTGACGGTCAACCGGGGCATCGTCACCGACGACCGGATGCGCACGCTCGACCCGGACATCTTCGCGCTCGGCGAGTGCGCGGAGGTGGGGGGGCATGTGTATGGCCTGGTTGCGCCCCTCTACCAGATGGCGCGCGTGGCGGCGGCCGCTCTGGCCGAGACCGGCGAAGACCTTTTCGCCCATGCCGATACGCCGACCAAGCTGAAAGTGACGGGCATCGATCTCTACTCCGTTGGTGATTTCGCCGACGGCGACGACCGTGAGGAGATCGTGCTGCGCGATGCCGCCGCCGGTGTCTACAAGCGCGTCGTGCTCAAGGACGACCGCATCATCGGCACGGTGCTGTTCGGCGAGACGACTGACGGGGCATGGTTCACCGACCTGCAAAAGAAACAGACGGACGTCTCGCAGATGCGCGACACGCTGATCTTCGGGCAGGCGTTTCAGGGGGGCGCCTCGGCGGACCCTCTGGCGGCCGTTGCGGCACTGGCGGATGATGCGGAAATCTGCGGCTGCAACGGCGTCTGCAAGAGCAAGATCGTTTCAACCATCACGTCCAGAGGCCTGACGACGCTGGACGACGTCCGGGCCCATACCAAGGCCTCCGCCTCCTGTGGCACCTGCACCGGGCTGGTCGAGAAGCTGATGCAGCTTTCGCTCGGCGACAGCTACAACCCCGCCGCGGTCCAGCCGATGTGCTCCTGCACGGAACTGGGGCATGACGAGGTGCGTCGCCTGATCAAGGCGAAGGGTCTCAAGACGATCCCCGCCGTGATGCAGGAGCTGGAGTGGAAGACCTCCTGCGGCTGCGCCAAATGCCGACCTGCGCTCAACTACTACCTCGTCGCCGACTGGCCGGACGAGTACGCCGACGACTACCAGTCGCGCTTCATCAACGAGCGGGTACACGCCAACATCCAGAAGGATGGGACCTACTCGGTGGTGCCCCGCATGTGGGGCGGCGTCACGTCCTCGAAGGAATTGCGGGCCATCGCCAACGTGGTCGACAAGTTTGCCATCCCGACCGTGAAGGTGACTGGCGGCCAGCGTATCGACATGCTGGGCATCAAGAAGGAGGACCTGCCGGCGGTGTGGGCCGATCTCGGGCAGGCGGGCTTCGTTTCCGGCCATGCCTACGCCAAGGGGCTGCGCACGGTGAAGACCTGCGTGGGTTCGGACTGGTGCCGCTTCGGCACCCGGGATTCCACCGGTCTCGGCATCCGCATCGAGAAGTTCATGTGGGGTTCGTGGACGCCCGCCAAGGTGAAGATGGCGGTGTCAGGCTGTCCGCGAAACTGCGCCGAGGCCACCTGCAAGGATGTCGGTGTCATCTGCGTGGATTCCGGCTTCGAGATTCACTTCGCCGGCGCCGCCGGGCTCGACATCAAGGGCACCGAGGTGCTCGGCCTCGTCAAGACCGAGGACGAGGCGCTTGAGGCGATCGTCGCGCTGACGCAGATGTATCGCGAGCAGGCCCGCTATCTGGAACGCATCTACAAATGGGCGAAGCGCATCGGATACGACGAGGTGAGGCGGCAGGTTCTCGACGATGTCGAGCGCCGCAAGGCCTATTACGACCGCTTCGTCTACAGCCAGCAATTCGCGCAGGTCGATCCGTGGTCGCAACGCGTGTCCGGCAAGGACAAGCACGAGTTCCAGCCGATGGCGGCTCTTTCCCTCCAGCAGGCCGCGGAGTGATGCGATGAACTGGCATGAAATCGGCTCCATTGAGGACATTCCTGCGCGCGGCGCACGCTGCGTGACCACGCCGCAGGGCCGTATCGGCGTGTTTCGCACGGCGGACAACGAGATCTACGCCATGGAGGATCACTGCCCGCATCGCGGCGGGCCACTGAGCCAGGGCATCGTGCACGGCGCTTCGGTGACGTGCCCGCTGCACAACTGGGTGTTTTCGCTGGAAACCGGCATGGCGCTCGGTGCCGACGAGGGCTCCGTCAAGACCATGCCGGTGCAGGTGGTTGACGGGCGCATCCTGCTGGGGTTCGAGCGCCCCCTGATGGCGGCGGAGTAGCAGCGATGCAGGATCTGCCGGCAACCGAGGTGAAGACGACCTGCCCCTATTGCGGGGTGGGTTGCGGCGTGCTGGCGAGGGTCGCCGCGGACGAGAATGTCGCCGTCCGCGGCGACCCCGACCATCCGGCGAATTTCGGCAGGCTATGCTCGAAAGGCGCGGCGCTGGGCGAGACGACTGGTCTCGAAGGGCGGCTGCTTGCGCCGGAGATCGATGGGCGCAAGGCGTCGTGGGACGAGGCGCTGGACCTCGTGGCGAGCCGCCTTTCGGAAACCATCGAAGAACATGGGCCGGAATCGGTCGCGTTCTACGTTTCCGGGCAGTTGCTGACGGAAGACTATTACGTTGCCAACAAGCTTATGAAAGGCTTCATTGGCTCGGCCAACATCGACACCAATTCGCGGCTTTGCATGGCCTCGTCGGTCGCCGGGCACCGCCGTGCCTTCGGCGAGGACATCGTTCCCGGCATCTATGAGGATCTCGATCAAGCCGATCTGGTGGTGCTGGTCGGATCCAACACCGCCTGGTGCCACCCGATCCTCTATCAGCGCCTGCTCTCGGCTCGCGAGGCGCGAGGCACGAAGATCGTCGTGATCGATCCGCGGCGCACGGCGACCGCCGAGGAATGCGACCTGCATCTGGCGGTCGGTCCCGGCACCGATGTTCTGCTGTTCAACGGATTGCTGGCTCATCTCGACCGCACCGGCACAATCGACCGGAATTTCGTCGACACATCGACCATCGGCTTTGCCGAGGCGGTTTCGGTCGCAATCGCTGAGGCGCCTTCAGCCCGCGCGGTGGCCGCCGGATGCGGGCTGGACGAATCCGCCGTGCGGCTGTTCTATGAACTGTTTGCCTCCACGACGCGAACGGTCACCGTCTACAGCCAGGGCGTGAACCAGTCGGCACATGGCACCGACAAGGTCAACGCCATCATCAACTGTCATCTTGCGACCGGTCGTATCGGCCGGCGCGGCATGGGGCCGTTCTCGGTCACGGGCCAGCCCAATGCCATGGGCGGGCGCGAAGTTGGCGGGCTGGCAAACCAGCTTGCCGCGCATATGAGTTTCGATGACACAGCCGATGTCGACCGGGTCGCCCGCTTTTGGAATGCGCCACGGATCGCCCGGCAGCCGGGGCTGAAGGCGATCGATCTCTTCCGCGCTGCTGGCGAAGGCAAGGTCAAGGCGCTCTGGGTCATGGGCACCAATCCCGCGGTCTCGATGCCCGACGCCAACCGTGTGCGCGCCGCCCTGAAGGCGTGCGAATTTGTGGTCGCCTCGGATGTGACCCGCACGGACACCACGCGCTTCGCCGATGTCCTGCTTCCGGCCGCGGCCTGGGGCGAGAAGGAAGGCATGGTAACGAATTCGGAGCGCCGCATGTCGCGTCAGCGCGCGTTCCTGCCCTTGCCCGGCGAGGCGCGAGCCGACTGGCGCATTGTCTGCGACGTCGCGCAGCGCATGGGATTTGCCGAGGCCTTCGCTTTTGACGGGCCCGCCGCGATCCTGCGCGAACACGCCGCGCTCTCCGCCTTCGAGAACGAGGGTCTGCGCAAGTTCGACATCGGCCACCTGGCGAACATCACGGACGGAGAGTACCGTGAATTCGCGCCGCGCCTCTGGCCGGCGGCGCAGGGCGGCGAGGATCCCGAGCGGCTGTTTGCCGATGGACGTTTCTCGACACCGGACGGGCGCGCCCGCTTCGTGCCCGTTCGCCAGGAAGGCCCGGCTTTGCCGGTAACGGCCGACCGGCCGCTTGTGCTCAACACGGGCCGGATGCGCGACCAGTGGCACACGATGACGCGGACCGGTCGCGTGCCGCGGCTCGCCGCCAATACGCCCGAGCCGGTCATCGACCTCCATCCGCGCGATGCGATGGCGCATGGATTGCGCGACGGCGACCTGGCGCGGATCGAGACGCGATTCGGTTTCGCGCGCGCCCGCGTTCGGCTTTGCGATGGACAGCGGCCCGGCGAAGCCTTCCTGCCCATGCACTGGAGCGGCCAGTTCGCCGCGATGTCGGGCGCCGGAGCGCTTTCCTCTCCCGTCACCGACATCTATTCGGGCCAGCCGGAACTGAAACACGTGCCGGCGCGCATCGCGCGCGAACGCGTTGCGTGGCAGGCGGCCCTGGTGACACGCTGCGATCTGCGGCCGACCGGCTTTGTCCACTGGAGCCGGCAGGCGGTTGCCGGTGGGTGGTCGTATGCGCTGACCGGCACCGAAACGCCAGACCAGGGCATTCTGCTGGCCCGCGCGCTCCTCTCGGCAACCGGCGAAGGTCTCGTCGAATATCGCGACCGGCATGGGCTCAACTACCGTGCGGCCGCGCTCGATGGGGCCGGCGCGCTGACAGAGGCTCTGATGGTCGCGCCTGCCGGCCAGTTGCCGGACATGACCTGGCTGACCTCGCTGCTCGCCTCGCGGGACCCGCTCTCGGCGAACGCACGGCGCATGCTTCTCTCCGGTCGCGCGCCCGAGACGGAACCTGCGATCGGGCGGATCGTCTGCGCCTGTTTCAATGTCGGAGCCAACCAGCTTGCCGCCGCGGTGCAATCCGGCTGCCGCAGCCTCGATGCCGTCGGCAAGGCGCTCGGCGCCGGCACCAATTGCGGCTCCTGCCGTTCGGAAATCAGGAGGATCGTCGATGCATATCCTGCCCAGGCAGCCGAGTGACGCCGCGCCGGCACGCATCCGGCCGCTCAGCGTCCTTCCCGTCTTCTACGACCTGGCTGGTCGGCGCGCCGTGGTTGCCGGAGGTTCAGCGGGCGCTGCCTGGAAAGCGGAACTGATCGCCGCCGCGGGTGCCGACCTCCATGTCTACGCGCCGCGCGAGGTCCGATGCGACGAATTTGCGCGCCTTGCGGGCCGCGAGCAGAATGTGACGCTCCATGACCGGCGCTGGGAAACCGACGACCTTCGCGAAGCTGTCCTTGCGGTCGCCGACGCCGAGGGCGAAGCGGAGGCCGAACGATTTCGCGCGGCAGCCCGAATGGCGGGCGCGGCCTGCAATGTCATCGACAAGCCGGCCTTTTGCGATTTTCAGTTCGGCGCGATCGTTAACCGCTCGCCGGCCGTGATCGGAATTTCGACGGCGGGTGCGGCACCGGTTCTCGGCCAGGCGATCCGCCGCCGCATCGAAGCCCTCCTGCCGCCGTCATTGGCGCAATGGACGGCGCTGGCACGCGACTGGCGCGGGAGGGTGAACGACAGGCTGGCCATGGGCGCTCGACGGCGCGCTTTCTGGGAGCGCTTTTCCGATCGCGCCTTCGGCCCGGCACCAACGGAAGAAATTGAACTCGACCGGATGATCGACGAGGGCGGATCGCATGGGGAGGGCCACGTCGCCTTCGTCGGCGCGGGGCCGGGCGATGCCGAACTTCTGACGCTGAAGGCGATGCGCGTCCTGCAAGCGGCGGACGTCATTCTCTTTGATGATCTCGTCTGCGACGACGTGCTCGAACTCGCCCGCCGCGAAGCACGGCGCATACGGGTCGGCAAGCGGGCCGGCGGGCCGGGCTGCAAGCAGCACGAGATCAACGACATGATGATCGCGCTGGCTAAGGCCGGGCGGCGCGTCGTGCGGCTGAAGTCAGGCGATCCGACGATCTTCGGCCGGGCAGGCGAAGAGATGGAGGCGCTGCGTGCGGCAGGGATCGGCTTCGACGTCGTGCCGGGCATCACGACGGGTCTCGCCATGGCGTCGGCGTCGGGTATGTCGCTATACAAGCGCGCCGCGGCGGAGGTATTTTCATAATACCGAATAAATTCGACGTTCCTTCCAGCGCGCGCCTAACTTTTCCGAAATTCAAATGGAGGAGCGCGCGGTGTCGTCTGCTGAAGATGCGGGGAGAAAAACCTCCCTCAGCTCGTCCGAAAGCGGTATGGCGAGACCGAGCTTGCCCCCGACGAGCGGGCCGGCGACGCGCGGCTGATCCAGTCGGTCGACCGAGCGCTTTTGCTTCTCGAAACCATGGCCGGGCACGACAAGCCCGCGCTGCTCAACGAGCTGGCGCGCGCTGCCGTCTCAACCTGCCACATCTGCGCGCCACGCTGGTGGCGCGTGGCTAGGTGCTGCATGCAGGGCGCGGGCGCGGCTGCATGCTGAGTCCGAAACTGCGTGATCAGTTATGGGAAGAACCATGGTGACGTAGACAAGGGCCACCGCGCAAACGGTTCCAACCATGGCCTGGCCATCAGGAAGGTCCACCGGATAGGTTAGAGTTCCGGCGGTGATATCGCAAAGAGATTCCCAGTCTCGGGATTGCGGCGCGTGGCCGAGTCGGACATCATCATTCCCCTTGGGAACTTAAACTGTTGTCTGGCTAACGGGTCGGCTTTTTGCACATCTCATTGTGGGCCATCATCGATTCTGTGCGCGTTCTGGGGCCGGTGTTAGCCGTGCTGCTAGCGCTGGCCGGTTGCACGACCACTACAGCTCTGACACCAGACGTGACGCCCTTGGCGTCGGAAAAATATGCCGCCATCGTGGTCGAAACCGATTCGGGGAAGATCCTCTACGAAAGTGCGTCGACAGCGCCGCGTTATCCCGCCTCCCTCACCAAGATGATGACGCTCTATCTCCTGTTCGAGGCACTCGATTCGGGCCGCCTCGACACGTCGAGCCCGATTCCGGTTTCCGCCTACGCTGCTTCGCGTCCTCCGTCGAAGCTCGGCTTCAAGCCAGGCCAGAGCATAGACGTTCAAACGGCGATCCTTGCGCTGTGCGTGAAATCCGCCAATGACGTAGCCACGGCGGTAGCCGAGTATCTGGGTGGTTCGGAAGAACAGTTCGCCGAGATGATGACGGCGAAGGCACGCAAGCTCGGTATGCACACGACCACGTTTCGCAACGCATCCGGCCTGCCTGACCCCGAGCAGGTCACGACGGCGCGCGACATGGCGGCACTGGCGGTGGCGCTACGCCAGCGGTTCCCGCATCACTACCATTATTTCGCCAATCGCAGCTTCTCCTATGATGGCAAGACGATACGCGGACACAACGATCTTCTCGGCCGCGTGCACGGCGTCGATGGGCTCAAGACCGGCTATATCCGCGCCTCCGGATTCAACCTCGCCACATCCGTTGGTCGTGGCGGGCGACGCGTCGTCGCGATTGTGATGGGCGGGGCCAGCGCCAAGGCTCGTGACGCCCATATGGAAGAGCTGATCGACAGGTATTTGCCCGGTCTCTAAACCTGTGCGGCGTCGGCTGATTTAGTTTGCGGGGTCAATGCTGCAGAGGGGCAGATGAGCGTTGCGCCGTACTTCCGGCATTAAACCCCGGAACAACCTCGCACGGCTCGTTGTATCATCGACATTCTTACAGCCGCCCCTTGGCCTGCACGCCACGCACAAATCCAATCCGAACGCCCCTCCTTAGTCGGGCTACAGCATCGGCCCGAAAATCGGAACCAATTTTCGGAAAGAACGATGTGTAGATTCAAAGAGTTAGAGCGCCCTTTGACGCACGGCGCTCCAGCGATTGTAGGCCGGCTTGGGTAGCTTCACCGGCTTGTGGGTCGAGGCGACCCACGCGACCGCCAGCATATCCACAGTCTGAGAACGGACACAATCAAACCACCAGACAGGGGGCGGTTTGTTCGAGCGGGCGTCCGGGGCGTGCGCCCGTCTTTTCGCCATCGACCCAGACCTCACGCCCGTTGACGAAGACGCGGTCGATGCCCACCGCCGGCCGGACCGGCGTTTCGAAGGTTGCGCCTTCGGCGATGGTGTCGGGATCGAAGATCACGAGATCGGCAAAGCCGCCGACTGCAATCCGGCCGCGCCCGCCAAGACCGAAGCGATCGGCGGGCATGGAGGTCATGCGGCGCACGGCCTCTTCCAGTGAGAAGAGCGACAAGTCGCGGGCATAATGGCCCAGTACGCGCGGAAAGGTTCCCCAGACACGGGGGTGGGGGTGCTTGCCGGTGGGGATTCCATCCGAGCAGATGATCGTGTGTTCGTAGGACAGAATGCGCTGAACGTCGTCTTCGCTCATGATGAAGAAGATGCCGGTTGCGGGCAGGAGTCTCTGCAGGGCGTTGTCGATATCGGTGCCCCATTCCTCGGCGATGTCGGACAAGTTGCGGCCCGCCATCTGCGGGTAGGGGAGGCTTTCGGCGACGATCACCCGGGTCGCCTGCTTGTGCCTGCCGGAATCGAGGATCGTCGATGAGGCGATCCAGGGGGTGGTATCAAGGCCCACATCCTGTCGCTGCATCGCATCGTCGATCATTTTCAGCGTGGTGACCGACATGCCGTGGTTTGCAAGGCCCGCGCATTTGTGATGGGAAACATGGACGCCGCAGCAGGCTTCGCGCCCCACGGTGAAGGTCTCCTCGAGCCCCTGCACGACACGGTCGCCCTCGTCCCGCATATGGGTGACATAGAGCTTGCCATGGGCCTGCGTGACCTTGGCGACCTCGATCAGCTCTTCGGTCGTGGACGCGCGTGACGGAGGATAAAAGGGGCCGGTGGAAAGGCCGATTGCGCCTTCGCCCAGCGCGCTGTCGAGCTTGCGGCACATTTCTTTCAACTCTGCGGCGTTGGCTGGCTTGTTCAGGTCGGGCAACTCGTTCACGCGCAGGGTGGAGTGTCCGATCAGGCAGGCTGCGTTGACTGCCGCCGGCGCGGCCAGGAGCCGGTCGCGATAGGCCGCATAGGTTTCGAAGCTCAGCGCTTCATCCTCGATGATCATGCGCAGCGGCGCGGGAAGTTCGCCCTTCGGCACCAGCGGCGCGATCGAGAAACCGCAATTGCCGTTGATAACGGAGGTGACGCCCTGGGACGTCATGAATTCCATGTCGGGCTGGGTGAGCATCGCCGCATCGTGGTGCACATGCGGATCGATGAAGCCGGGAGCGACGACACGGCCTTTCGCAGGGATCTCGCGGCCGGCGGTCCAGTGCGTCAAATCACCGGTCGCGACAATGCGGTCGTCGCTGACGGCGACGTCACCCTTGCGGCGGGGCGCGCCTGTACCGTCGATGATGTCTGCGCCGCGGATGATGATATCAGCGTGCATGGAAAGGCTCCTGTTTTGTTGCGTCGAAGGTCAGGTGGCGTCGCTGTCGGGGGGCGGCACGACGTCATCGCCGCACCAGCGCGCGACGAGATGAACGAGAATGAAGACGATCATGATCGGCACGGCCACGGCGACCCAGAAGGTGCTGAAGGGTAGTGCGTCGGCCATGGTTCGGCTGTGACGCAGCAGGAAACCGCGCGCCGGGTTCATGTTGGGGCCGTAGAAAACGTACCACAGGATCGGCAGGAGATAGATCAGAACCACTGCCGATCTCATCAACGCGGCTGCAAGCTGCAGCAGCGGAAACCGTGAACCGCCGCCGCTGAAGAGCGCCGGGTCGAACCGGCGCTTGAAGGAAATCGTGGCGCCGAGGAGACCGGCCCAGATCATCGCGTATCGGGCCAGTTCCTCGGTATAGGGCGGCGGCTGGTTGAAAACATAGCGCGCCAGGACCTGCAGCATGACAGCCCCCACGAGGATCACCAGCGCCACTCCGGCCGTCACCGTGGCGACACGATCGAGCCCGTTGCTGAAGCGGATAACGGTTTTGGCGATGCGTTCCATGGGGGCGGCCATTGCTTATTGCGCGACAGCGTTGCGCGCTTCGGTCCAGATGCTCAGTTGGTCGCCCGGCAGCGAGGTGGACCAGGTGTTCTGAGCCAGTTCGGCCATCTTTTCGCGCTCGCCTTCGGCGAGCTCGGTGATGGTCACGCCCGCGGCTTCATGTTTCGCCCGCACTTCGCCGGCCCAGTTGTTGACCCAATCCCGGTTCGCCTTTTTCCCGGCTTCCAGAGCGGCGTCGATCTGGTCTTTTTCCTCGTCGCTCAGCGAGGTGTACCAGTCTTCCGAAATCAGCACGATCCGCGAGGACGGCGTGATGTCAGCCGGTGTGAAGTGTTTCAGAAACTCGGTGTGGCCGGTGCGGATGGCGGAGTTCGGCGGGTTGAAATAGCCGTCGGCAACGCCGGTCTGGATGGCGTTCGCCACCTCCGACCAGGACACGATGGTGCCTGTCGCGCCCAGTGCTTCCTGAAGTGCGATCTGCTCGCTGTTGAGCGCGCGGAAGCGCAGGTCGGACATGTCCTGGACCTTCGAGATCGGCTTCTTGGAATTGTGGATGCCGATATCCATGCCGATGTAGTTCACGTCCACGAAACGTACGCCATTGTCGAGAAGCGGACCGTTCATCTGCTCGAGGATATCCGTTTCCGTGAGGACCGCATCGATCTCTTCGCGGCTCTCGAAGAAGAAGGGGAGTTGGATGCCCTTCATGAGCGGCGACATGCCGAACCCGGTGGAAAGGGCGGCGAGGTTGACCTCGAGAAGGCCCTGGGCCACCTGGTCAAAGCGCTCCTTTTCCGAGCCGAGCGTATCGGACGGGAAGATGGAAACATCGAACTCGGTGCCCTCGAGGGCCTCGGCGAAACCGTGGGCGAAGGCTGCTTCCGGATTGGTCGCCGTATCGTCGGCGCCGTTCATGGCGATCTTGATGTCGGCCGCATGTGCGGTGGCGGTCATGAATGCCAGTGCCGAAATGGCGAAAGCTTTGGGTAGAAACGTCATTCTTCTCCTCCGTTTTGTTTTGGTATGGTCAGGCGAGCCCCAACAGGCGTGGAATGGCGAGAGAAATCTCCGGGAAGTAGGTCAGCACCAGCAGCAGCGCGACTTCGGCCAGAAAGAAGGGCAGGGTCGCGCGTATCAGCCGCCAGTAATTCATGCGGACCGTGGTGGCGAGGATCAGCAGGACGCCCCCGAGCGGTGGCGACAGAAGGCCCGTGGTGATGTTGAAGCAGATCACGATGCCCAGGTGGACCGGATCCACACCCATGGCGATCGCAACGGGTGCGAAGATCGGTGCAAACAGCGCCACGGCGGCTTTCACATCCATCGCCATGCCGGCCACCAGAAAGATCAGGTTGATCAGCATGAGGTAGTGCAGCTGACTCAGGTTCCAGTCCTCGACCGTCGCCTTGATGGCCTGCGGCCATTGCAGGAGGGCGGCGATGTAGGAAAAGGTCGAGATCGCACACAGGATGATGAAGAGTCCGCCGAGCATGACTGCCGTGCGCTGCAGGCTGGCTCCCACCTGGCGCCAGGTCAGGTTGCCATGGGCGAAACCGACCACCAGCGCTGCAATGACAGCCACGGCTGCAGCTTCCGCCGGTGTCATGAAGCCGAAAAGCGTTCCGCCGAGAATGATCACCGGCAGGGTCATGGCCGGCAGGGCTTTCAAAAGCGAGGGAAAGAACGCGGGTACCTCCTCGCCGCGTCCACCGGGGTGATTGTCGCGGTGGGCATAATAGGCGTTGATCGCCATCAAGACGCCGGCCAGAAGCAAGCCGGGCAGAATGCCCGCGGCGAAAAGCGCGGTGACGTTTGTCTCCATCAGCGCGCCGTAGAAAATCAGAATGGACGAAGGCGGGATGATCGGTCCGATGATCGATGATGCACCGGTGATTGCCGCTGCATAGTCGAGCGGATAGCCACGTCGGCGCATCTCGGGCACCAGCGAATTGCCGAGCGCCGCCGCGTCGGAAACCGCCGAGCCGGAGACGCCGGCAAAAAACACCGAGGTCATCACGTTGACATGGCCCAGCCCGCCTTTCAGGCGTCCGAGAAAGGACATGCAGAAATCGATCAGAGCGGTCGCCAGTCCGCCGCGGTTCATCAGATCGCCAGCGAAGATGAAGAGCGGCATCGCCAGAAAGGCGAAAACGTCGAGCTGGCTGAAAAGCCGCTGGGGCAGCACCGCCATGTACGTCTGCCGATCCGTCGCGATGAAGGTCAAAATGGCGGAAGCGCCAATCACATAGGCAATGGCGGCGCCGGCCATGAGGCCGAAAACGGTGAATGCGATAATCAGCGGCGCCTGCATAGCTCGTCGGTCTCCCCCCGGTGGCTCCCGCGAATTTGGCGAAACCGCTTGCATTAGGAAATAGAAAATATTTCGCTATTCCATAGTATATATGTATGGACTGCCATGAACGGTGGGAGGAGACGCCGGTGAAACCACTGACTTTGCAGCGTTTGCAGGTGTTCTGCGCTGTTTACGAGCGGCAGTCGATCACGGCGGCTGCACGACAGATGAATCTCTCCCAACCTACGGTCAGCCGCCATTTGCGTGATCTCGAGGCGGCGATCGGTCTGACGCTTTTCGTTCTCGACAAAGGGCGGGTGATCCCCACCGTCGAGGCGGACGCCATCTACAACGAAAGCCGGTTTCTCTATGACGGGATCAGCCGGCTGGAGCGGCGCATTGATTCGCTGCGAAAAGGGGTTGGCACGCGGTTGCTGGTGATGTCGGTCGGGCTTTTCGCGCCCTATTTCGTTCCCAATGCACTGCGCAAGGTGCTGGATGCGATGCCCGGCCTGCGGGTGGCGGTGGATGTGGGCACCGCCCAGCAACAGGTTCAGGCAATCCGGGCGGGTATGGTCGATGTCGGGCTCGTCATCGGCAAGTTCCAGGCCGATGATATTTTCACAGAACCGCTGGGGCGCGGCCGTCTTGTGGTGCTCAGTCCAAAGGATGGCCCGCTGACACGTCTTGACCGGGTTCGGCTGGAAGATCTGAGCACTGTACCGATGTTGGGGCTGACGCCGCGTGGACCGATCGGGCGTGTCCTGAACGAGGCGCTTCTGGAGCGCGGGCTGCCCTTTGACAACACGGTGACGGGCAACACGCTGGTCTCGGTTCCTCATCTGGCGCTTGCAATGCAACGTTCGGCAGTGGTCGACGAATTCACCGCTGCATTTCACGGTCTCGACGGGCTGGTGACCTTACCGCTGGAACCTGATCTGCCACTGGAAATCCAGTCGATTTCCATCGGTGCCAATGCAAGCAAGGTCGCCAGTCAGCTGTTCCTAAAGGAAATGCGTCAGATGCTGGCCGACTGGAAAGCGGGTATAATGCGGTTCTAGCATCTGGGCGGTGCCAGGTTGTTGCCGGCTTCGAGACGCTCGCAGGGCCGGGCATGTTCGCCGGCTTCCTTGGCAGCATCGGCGTTCCTCGCCCTCGAGAACAAGGTGACAACGCCCGGCGAACTCCTCTTCCGGCGGGTTTGCTGTGAAGGCGAGACTTGGCTGGCCGCCTCGGAAGCAGGCGGTCCCTTGTCGGTCAGCACCACGCGTTGGGCACGTCGGTGATGCGGATCAAAGGAAGATACAATACGATATCATTGTTGTGGCGGGTGTCGGCGCAGCGTGCCCTTAGGCTGCCTTCCAGGCCCGGTTGAGGATTTGTGCCGTGATCTCAGTTCGTTCAGCGCCGGGAAGCGGTCATGGTGCAGAGCGACCATCCCGGGCGTCTCCCGGATTGCCATGGCGCATCAAGTTCAAACCGAGTTCCTGTTCGAGCATGGCGCCAACGTTCAGCAGTTCGGCATCGCCACCGCGGCGGGTGGCGAGCTGGATACTGGCGCCAGGGGCGTCGCGGCCCGCACTCGCAGGCATGGCCAAGGCCGGATGACCGGTATGGTCAAACAGACACGTGTAACGCACCAATCCGAGAGTGAAGTCGTGTTCGTCACCGGCGATCAGAACGCTGGGCGCAAAACGCGCCGGCGGTGTGACCGGCAAGGTCGGCATCATCAGCACATCGCATGATTTCAGTGCCGCATCGACTTGACGGGTGAATTCTTTCCGCGCCTGCATGGCTCGGATATAGCGGCTCGCCGGAATGTCGCCTCCCGCCTTGAGGTTGGAGCGAGGCAGATCGGGCAAGTCGGGATGCTCTGCCAGCCCCTCGGCCTGATAGAGCGCCGCTGCTTCCGACAAGAGCACGACACCATGCACCTCGATGACCCTTTCAGGGGATGGGAGGCTCACTTCGACAATTGTGCAACCAAGCCTCCTGAGGCCTGCAAGGGCTGCCTCCATGCCTTCATGAACGATCGGATCAGCTTCCGCAAAACCCGATGGGTCAAAGCCGATCACCGGATTGTCCGGCAGGCGCGGCCCGCCGCTCGCTTCAAGCGCTTGCCAGATCGAGACGAGATCCGCCACGCTGCGTGCCATTGGACCGACGTGGTCAAGCGTATGGGTCAGAGGACGGATGCCCTGGAGCGGCCAGCAGCCATAGGTCGGTTTCAGGCCGGCGATTTCACAGGCCGCTGCGGGAATGCGAATGCTGCCGCCGGTATCGGTACCTAGTGCCAAGTATCCGAAACCGGCCGCGAGTGCCGCACCCGAACCTCCACTCGATCCGCCAACCGTGAAATCCGGCCACACGGGATGGCGCACCGCTTCCGTCCGAACCCCGAAGGCGCCCGGATCCGTAGCGGTAACGCCCAGTATGACGGCCCCCGCATCCCGCAAGCGTTTCACGATCCAAGCATCGTGCTGTGGCCGGCGGTCCGAAAGAAAGGGCAGTCCGGCCGAACAGACGGCCGGGACCGTATCGATGATATCCTTGACAAGCACGGGCAGTCCGCCGAGCGGCCCCGGATCGCTGCCCTGGGCACGCATTTCATCGATCCGGGCGGCGGTCTTCCCGGCGGTCTCCGCGAGAATGTCCGTCACCGCACCGAGCGCGGCATTGTGCGCCTCGATGCGATCGAGAAACGCGACCGTCAGGTCACGGGCGGTGATCTCGCGCTTCTCGAGCCGCGACAGGATCTCGGATATGGGGGCGAAGATCGGATCGGTCATTGCCGGGAGAATGGACCGGTTTCCCGGTCCATCCAATTCCTCAGAGGGAGCAACCGGGAATGTCGGGGTCGATCTGCCCGAAATTCTCGATCGTTTCCCACATGCCGTCGGCTTTTGCGCGCGCGAGGATCGAGTTGCAGCGCATGTGATTGTTGATCGCCGACATGTTGACCCGCCCCTGCGGAGCGGCAAACTCCACCTGACTCAGGGCGGGGATCACCTTTTCCACATCGGTCGATCCGGCCTTCTCGACGGCGAGCTTGTAGAGATAGGTCGCGTCATAAGCGGCTTCGCCGATGGCGTTGATCGGCTTGTCGGCACCGAAGCGCGCACGATAGGCCTCGATGAAACGCTTGTTTTCCGGGGTGTCGATACCCATGAAATAGGCTTGGTTGGAGATTGTTCCCTCGGCGAGATCGGGATGCGCGAAGGAATAGATCTCGTCCCAGGCATTGCCGACGAGCTGCGGCTCGAGGCCGAAGCTGCGATACTGTTTGAGAACGGTAACGCCGTCGGCACCGGCAACCATCATCCAGACGAGGTCGGGTTTTGCGGCCCGGATGCGGTCGAAGGCCGGGCCGAAGTCCTGCGTGCCGAAGGGGAAGAATTCAGCGCCCAGCACCTTTCCGCCATTTGCCTCGAAGGCGTTCTTGATGGCTTCGGCGCTGCGGCGTGGCCAGATGTAGTCCGAACCCAGGATGTAGACCGACTTGCCGACGTTCTCGGTCAGCCATTTGGTGGTCGGGACGATCTGCTGGTTCGGCACCTGCCCGGTGGCGGCGAAGTAGCGTTCGCAGACTTCGCCCTCGTAATAGGTTGTGTACATGAGGAGTTTCTTGGCCGGCGTCGTTACCGAGCGGGCGGCGACATGTTCGAGGCTGGCGATCATGCCGATGATGGCATCGACCTCATCCTGAAAGGCGAGTTTGCGGGCCTTGTCGATGGTGCCCTTGGTTGTCGTCTGGTCGTCCTCGACGAGGAATTCCACCTCGCGTCCGTCGATGCCTCCAGCGGCATTGATCTCCTCGACGGCGAGCTTGAAGCAGTTGAGCTGCGTTTCGCCGAGAATGGTCTCGAGACCCGTCAACGCTGTCAGAAAGCCGATCTTGACGGTTTCGGATTGCGCCTTGACGATAGCGGGAAAGCCGGTCATGGCCAGACCGCCAGCCGCAAGACCGGTACCTATTCCTTTCAGCGTCGTACGACGCGTGATGAATTTGGTCGACATGTAATCCTCCTTGATTCTGGTTCTGCCCTCTTGCGTCAGACGGCGAGAAATTCTCGCATCACTGTTTCGTCCGACATTTCCTCCACGCTGCCTTCCCGAACGATCCGGCCCTTTTCCATCACGATGCAGCGATCGGCGGTGGCCAATGCCAGGTCGATGTTCTGCTCGACCAGGAGCACCGAAATTCCGGTGTCGGCGACAATGCGTTTCAGGAACTCTCCGATCTGATGGACGATGCTCGGCTGGATGCCTTCCGACGGTTCGTCCAGCAGAAGGATTTTCGGATCTCCGGCCAGGGCTCGCCCGATCGCCAGCATTTGCTGCTCGCCGCCGGACATGGTTCCGGCGCTTTGTGAAAGCCGCTCCCTGAGGCGCGGGAAATAGTCGAAGATTTCAGCAGGCACGTCGGAGCGTCCGTCCGGCCGCGATCGCGTGCCAAGCTCCAGGTTCTCCGCCACCGTCAGCTTCGGGAAGATGCCGCGGCCCTGCGGCACGTAGGCAATGCCGCGGCGGGCGATGTCGTGCGGCGGGAAGTTGGTGATGTCGGCGCCGGCGAAGGTCACCGATCCGCCGGTTGCCTTCAACAGCCCGATCAGGGTGCGCATGAGCGTGGTTTTGCCTGCGCCGTTGCGCCCGAGCAGGGCGAGGATCTCACCCTCCCCAAGAGCAAGATCGACACCGAGAAGCACCGGGACGGCACCATAGGCTGCTTTGAGCGATGTGGTGTTCAGCATCTCATTGCCTTCCCAGATACACGTCGCGGACCATGGGATTGGCCTCGATATCGGCAAACGGACCCTCGGCGATCAGTGCGCCCTGGTGGAGGACGACGGTGTGACAGTCGAGCGCGCGGACGAAACGCATGTCGTGCTCGATGGCGATGACGGCGATGTCGGCACAAGCCGTGCGCAGGAGCTCGGCAGTCTTCAGCGATTCCTCCACGGTCATGCCGGCTGTCGGCTCGTCGAGAAGCAGCAGCTTCGGATTGGTCATCATTGCCATGCCGATTTCGAGCCACTGTTTCTGGCCATGGGCGAGATCGCCGGCGCTTCGGTCGGCGATCTCGGTCAGATCGAGCTTGTGGAGAATTTCGGCGACCGTGTTGGGCGCCTTGCCGTCGTGCGCCGTACCGATCTCGGCCACCGACAGGTTCTGGCGCACGGTAAGCCGGCCGAACACCGACGGAACCTGGAACTTGCGGGCGATTCCGATGCGGGCGATGCGGTGAAGGGGCATGCCCGTCACGTCGATGCCATCGAACACGATCTGTCCCGCAGTCGGGCGCAACGTGCCGCAAAGAAGATTGAGAAACGTGCTCTTGCCAGCTCCGTTAGGGCCGATGATGCACTTCGTCTCCTGTCGCTCGACGGTGAGCGATACGTCCCTGATTGCCGTCAGCCCGCCGAAGCGGCGCTGAAGGGCGCGTGCATCGAGAAGAGGTGTGCCCGTCGTCATGCGCGCCTCCACAGCCGAGCCCGGAGTTGGCGGCCCCGCTCGCCGAGCGACATGACCCCGTTGGGAAACAGGAACACCATGGCAATGAAGAACAGACCGATGAACATCGGCCAAAGCTTCGTGTCGATGGACGATATCTTCTGCTGGAGCCACCAGACCACGAACGCACCGATGAACGGACCGACCAGCGTGCCGCGTCCCCCGACGGCAACCCACATGATCACCTCGGTCGACAGCATCAGGCCGATCATGTCGGGGGCGACGAAGCCGGTTCCGGTTGCATAGATTGCACCTGCCAGGCCGGCAATCCCGGCCGACACGACGAAGACGGTCAGAAGATGACGGTCGGTATGATGACCGATGGTGCGCGCGCGCAGTTCATTGTCCTCGATGGCCGTGAGGATGTGACCGTAGCGGCCACTCAGCACCCGCCACAGCACGAGAAGGATGATGCTCGCCAGGAGAAGGACGAACCAGTAGAATTGCGAGGGATCAGACAGAGCGTAGCGCCAACCGAACAGTTCGAAAGTCAGGGGCGGCACGCCGATCAGGCCGGAATCGCCACCGGTTACCTCCGACCAGCCGATTGCGATGTGCTGGGCGATGACGGTCAGCGCCAGGGTGACGATGGTGAGATAGGTGCCGCGCACGCCGGAGAAGATCAGGAAGTAGCCGACGACGAGAGCTGCCAGCATCGCAAGTCCGGTTCCCCCCAAAAGGCCAAGCAGGCTGGCGCTGGCGGGATCGAGACCGAGCTTGATGGTCACGATCGCCATACCGTAGGCGCCGAGCCCGAAGAAGGCGGCGTGACCGAAACTCAGGATGCCGGTGCGCCCCCACAGGAAATCGAGACTGAGCGCAAACAGGCCGAAGAGGAGCACGTCGCGGATGGTGGCGATGTTGTAGGCGCCGGCCCAGAAGGGCAACGACGCAAGCACGAGCCAGCCGGCGGCGATGAGGACGAACTTCGGTCGCGCGAAAGTCGCATCGCGGGCAGTCGCCCGGGCCGCGGCGGAAATCTGGTCCTGCGCGCTCATGCCGGTACCAGCCCGCGCGGGCGAAACCGGACGATGACAATGGCAGCGACCAGCACCAAGGCCTGCGAAACGGTGACCGGCAGATGATAGTTCATGAAGCCTTCGAGCCCGCCGACCAGTGTCGAGCCGGCGACGACGCCGCCCACGCCGCCGATGCCGCCGACGATGACGACGAAGAATGAGCGGGCGAGGTAGTTGATGCCCATTTGGGCGATCACCACCGTCAGCGGTGCGATCAGGACACCGGCGATTGCGGCGAGCGCCGCGCCGAGCGCGAAAGCGCGCGCATTGACGCGCTCCGTGTCGATGCCCAGCGCCGACGCCATGCTGCGGTCCTGAATGACGGCGCGAATATCAAGCCCGAAACGGGTGAAGCGGAGC
This sequence comes from Nitratireductor soli, assembly GCF_001050155.1. Lineage (GTDB taxonomy): Bacteria > Pseudomonadota > Alphaproteobacteria > Rhizobiales > Rhizobiaceae > Nitratireductor > Nitratireductor soli. The sequence goes on along the minus strand of NZ_LFVY01000016.1, from coordinate 33,134 downwards.
AGCGCATAACAGGCGAGAATGATGAGGATCGAAAATCCGATGAGCATCAGCCGATAGGCCGGATAGCTGGCACCGAGGATGTCGACAGCCCCGGAGATCGGGCTTGACACCCGTTGAGGAGCGGCGCCGAAAACGAGCTGGAGCCCCTGTTGCAGCACCATGCCAAGCCCCCACGTCGCCAGAATGATCGATGTCGGTTTCTCGTAGAGGTAGCGGATCATCCCCTTTTCGATAAGGAGGCCGAACATCGCGCCGATGAGCGGCGCCATGACGAGCGCCACCCAGTAGTTTCCCCCCATGGCTTGCGTGAGGGCGAGTGTGTAGGCGCCAATGGTGACGAACTCGCCATGGGCAAGATTGATGACGTTCATCAGCCCGAAGATGATAGCCAGACCCAGTGAAACCAGCACCAGGATGCTGATCAGAGTCAGGCTGTTGAGGATTAGGGTGACGCCCTGCTCCATGAAAGTCTCTCTCCCTGTTTGGTCGGCCTTTCCCGGAGGCTTGTCGGCCGGCCCATGCTCCCCTTAGCGTTCCAGCCTCGGCGGCTGGCCGCTGTCTGGTTGCGGGTCGGATTTCACTGCTTGTCCCAAGGTTCCCGCTTGTCTATAGTATTTATACGTATAAATATATTAAAGGCACGAATCTGGCCTTGTCAATTCGATTGTGGCCATCAATCGACGAAGGTCCGGGCTTCGGGAGCCCAAGGTGCCGCGCGCCCTGAACGGAACCGGGTGCCGCGGTAGAAACGCAGATACAGAGGAGACGTAGGTGCGCATCGTCATTGCCCGGGTGAACCACGAGACCAACACGTTTTCGCCGGTGCGGACGCCGTTGGGCGCGTTCAACCCGAAATGGGATGCCGATGCGCTGGCAGCCGCGGAAGGCTCGGCAACGGCCATGGGTGCATTCATCGACTTTGCGCGGGCGCGGGATGCGGAGATCGTCACGCCGGTTTTCGCGCTCGCCAACCCGTCGGGTCCGGTCGAGGACGATGCCTATGAGGCCCTGCACCAGCCGATCGTCGATGCCGTGCGGAAGGGGTGCGACGCAATCCTTCTCGATCTGCACGGCGCCATGGCAACCCGCACCTTCGATGATGGAGAGGGCGAACTGCTGAGGCGGCTGCGCGCGATCGTTCCGGGCGTCCCGATCGGCGTTGCCCTCGATCTCCACGGCAACATCACCGAGGCCATGATCGGGGCTGCGGATGTGATCGTTGGCTTCAAGACTTACCCGCATGTGGACATGCGTGAAACCGGCGCGCATGTCGCGCAGTTGATGGGTGATATTCTCGATGGCGGAGAAAGGCCTGCGCTGGCATGGCGGCATCCGCCGATCCTTGCCCAAACGTTGAAAATGAACACGACGCAGTCCGGCGTCATGAGCGATCTCGTCAAGGCGGCGCGGCGTTCTGAATCAGAGCCGGGCGTGCAGGCAGTGACGATATTCGGCGGCTTCCCCATCGCTGACATCGCCGAAGCCGGGGTGTCGGTGGTCGTCGTCGCCGACACCGACAATCTCGCGCGGCGGGTCGCAGACCGGTTTGCCGACATGGCATGGCGGCGACGTGAGGAGTTCACATACCGCGAGGAGACGCTGGCCACCTCGATCACAACCGCCAAGCGCAGTGCCGAAGGACCCGGCCACGGGCCGGTTTTGCTTCTGGACCATGGGGACAACTGCATGTCGGGTGGCACATGCGATGTTATGGATGTTATCGAGGAAGCTCAGAAACAAGGCCTTTCGGGCGTTCTTGCCGGGCCGATTGCGGATCCCGACGCCGTCGCCGCAATGGCGATGGTCGGTGTCGGCGCCGAGATCACCGTGTCTGTCGGCAACCGGCACGATCTGAGCGCGATCGGCGCGGCCAACATGCCGCTGAGCCTCACCGGCACCGTGACCCATGTCGGCGATGGCGACTATGTGATCAGCGGGCCGACCTATACCGGAATGCGCTGCTCGATGGGGCGCGTTGCCGTTCTCGAAACGGAATGGGCGAGCATTCTCGTCAGCGAGTTGCCGCAGGAACCGTGGGACAAGGGTGTTTTTGCCTGCGCGGGACTGGACCCGGCGGCAAGCCGTTATCTAATATTGAAATCCCGTATGTACTGTCGTCCCGTCTTCGAACCAATGGCGCGGACGGTGATCGAATGCGGCAGCGCCGGCGTAACCAGTTCCAAGCTCGGTCTGTTCGCGTTCAAGCACCTTGCCCGTCCAATCTACCCGCTCGACCGCGAAGCCGCGTTCGGAGAAAGCATGGCCCAGAATGAATGCTGATACCGCGACCGGTCCGAAATCCAGGCGCTTCCAGCGGCCGAAACTGTCCAACCTCATTGCCGACGATTTGCGCCATTGGATCGCGCGCGACCGGCTGAAGCCCGGCGAGAGGTTGCCCAACGAGCGCACGCTCGTCGAACATTATGGCTGCTCCAAGGGCACCGTCCGCGAAGCGCTCAAGGCGCTGGAGGTCGGCGGTCTGGTGAAGATGCAGACTGGACCGAACGGTGGCGCGCAGGTCCAGGCGGTGTCGATCGAATCATCGACGCAGCAATTGCGCACCTACCTGCATTTCCTCGACCTCGACTTCCAACAAGTCTATGCCGTCCGACGCACGGTGGAAGTGACGCTTGCCGAAAGCGTCGTGGGCAAGCTCACCGAAGACCAGTTCCAGCGCATGGAAGACAATGTCGCGCGCTGCCAGAAAGCTCGCGCCGCCGGGGACCGCGCGACGGCGCGGCGGCTTGAAGTCGATTTTCACGATATTCTCTGCGAGAGCTGCGACAATCCCTTCCTGGTGTTTATCTGCCGCTTCATCAACGGCATATTGCGCGACCTTGTCGAATTCCGCCGGGACGAGAACGACGCGCGCGATGCCTTTGGCAAGCACAACACCCAAAGCCACCACGACTTGATCGAGGCCTATCGACGGGAGGATCGGGCGGCGGTGGGCAAGATATCGGCCGAACACATGAACTGCGCGGAGGGCTTCATGAGCAGGCTCGATGCCGCATTTCGCGACAACCTTCTCTATTTTGACGGGAACGCTTGAGACACGGTTTCAGTGGATCGACTTGCCCGGATTCAGAGCAATTCCGGCAAAAGTGGGAATCAGAATGGTCAGTCGCCGTCGTTCAGGCAATTCATACTGCGCTTCGTTCTTCTGACGCTTGTGGATGTCCTCCCGGACCACCCGTTAAGATCCGTTCCAAGCACGGCACCTCAACCCGTCCGGGAAGTGGAGCAATACCGAACACCTCACATCAGCAGGCGAGACTTGCGGAGCGCCATGCCGTCCGTATCGAAGTGATGCAGATTGTCTGTGCCGGCCAACAGCCCCACCTTCATATCCGCCTCGGGCGCATCTCCGTCCACAACGACGAGGCAGGTCTCGCCACTGTCGAGCCTTATGTGAAGCAGCGACGACGCGCCTGTATATTCTGAGATCACGACCTTTCCGCCGATCTGGCCTTTTTCGGGCGCGACGAGGGAAAGATGCTCCGGCCGGACCCCGACGCTCACGGCGCCGGCTGGCTGCGCACCGAAGCCTGCAGCCGAACCCGCCGGCAGGATGTTCATCTTTGGGCTGCCGATGAACTGTGCCACGAAGATGTTGTCGGGCTGCTCATAGAGTTCGCGAGGGCTTCCGACCTGTTCGATACGCCCGTCACGCAACACAACGATCTTGTCGGCGAGCGTCATCGCCTCCACCTGGTCATGGGTGACATAGATCATCGTGTTGCCGAGGCGCTTGTGGAGCGCGGCGATCTCCGAGCGCATGTGAACGCGCAGCTCAGCGTCGAGATTGGACAGCGGCTCGTCAAACAGGAACACATCCGGATGGCCGACGATCGCCCGGCCAATGGCGACGCGCTGGCGCTGCCCGCCCGATAGTTCGCGCGGGAAGCGGTCCAGCAGCGCGTCGAGCTTGAGGAGGGCTGCGGCCTCGCTCACGCGCTGCTGGCGCTCGGCTGCCGGTACCTTCCGCACCTTGAGACCAAAGCCCATATTGTCGCGCACGTTCAGGTGCGGATAGAGCGCGTAAGACTGGAACACCATGGCGACACCGCGCTTGGCGGGCTGTACCTCGTTGACGACGCGGTTGCCGATGCGCAGCTCGCCATCGGTAACGTCCTCAAGCCCTGAGATCATGCGCAGCAAGGTGGACTTGCCGCAGCCGGACGGGCCGACGAAGACGACGAACTCGCCATCGGCGACGTCGAGGGTGACGCCGCGGATCACATCGACACGGCCGAAGCGCTTCTTGAGGTTGCGAAGGGTAAGACTGGACATGGCGTATCCGTTGTTTCCGTCAGCCCTTCACGCCGGACAGCGCGAAGCTCTCGATGATCTGGCGCTGGGCGATCAGGTAGACCATCAGGATGGGCAAGACGGCAAGCGTGGTGGCTGCCAGCTGCAAGTGCCAGAGCGGCGAGCCGTAGGGATCGGTGAAGTTCGACAATGCCAGTGGCAGCGTGAACTTTTCGAGCGACGAGATGAAGATCAGCGGCTCGAGGAACAGATTCCACGAATTGAGAAAGGTGATGATGGCCACTGCCGCGAGCGCCGGGCGCGACATGGGCAGCGCGATGCGCCACCACACGCCGAAGCGCGACAGTCCGTCCATCTTGCCTGCGTCCTCCAGTTCCTTGGGCAGAGCCAGGAAATACTGGCGCATCAAGAAAGTGCCCACGATACCCTGCGACCCGAAGACCGGCAGCAGGATCAGCGGCCAGTGCGTGTCGCTGAGGCCCAACCAGCGGATGAGGAAGAAGTTCGGGATGATCGTCACCTCCTCCGGCACCATCAGCGCGGAGACGAGAAACAATGCGACGAGCGCGGCGCCGGCGAAGCGCAACCGCGCCAGCGCGTAACCCGCAAGCGACGAGATGAAGAGTGTCAGCAATGTCACTGTGACGGCGATATAGAGCGAGTTGAAATACTGCCTTGCAAAGGGCTGGTAGTTGAAGACTTCGAGGTAATTGTTCCAGCGGAACGACGTTGGAATGAGGCTCGGCTGGCCGAAGATCTCGGACGGCCCTTTCAGGCCCGAGGAGATCATCCAGAGGAAGGGGAAGACGAACGGGATCGCCACCACGCAGAGCGCGAGCGTCCAGCAAATCTGCTTCACCGCCCGAAGCTGGCGCTGGGTCAGGGAGCCGATCACGTGTCCCTCCGGCGCAGCGCGAGTTGCACGACGGTGAGCCCCATGACGATCACGAACATGATCATGGCGAGCGCCGAGGCGTAGCCGACGTCGAAAAACTGAAAGCCCTGCTGGTAAATATAGAAGGCAAGGACCAGGGTGCCGTTCTCCGGACCGCCTCCGGTCATCAGGTAGATATGGTCGAACACCTTGAACGAGCCGATCGTGGTGATGACCATGATGACGAGCGTCGTCGGTCCGAGCAGCGGCCAGGTGATCATGCGGAATATCTGCCAGTTCGACGCGCCCTCAAGCCGTGCGGCGGCCTCATAGTCGCGAGGAATGGCCTGCAGCGCGGCGATGTACAGGATCATGTTGAGCCCGACCATCTTGATGACCCGGGTCACGATCACGGCGACCATCGCCCAGTCCGGCTCGCGCAGCCAGTTCGGTCCGTGGATGCCGATCCCGGCGAGCATCTGGTTGACGAAACCGGCCTCACCCTGGAGCAGGAACTTCCAGACGATCGCCCAGGCCACGGCTGAGGTGACGACCGGCGCGAAGAAAACCGTGCGAAAGAAAACGACGCCCGCAAAGCGGCGCGACAATGCGAGCGCAAGGGCGAGCGCCAGCGCCATGTTGAGCGGCACGAGCCCGATGGCGAAGACGATCGAGTTGCGCACCACCTGCCAGAAGTCGAGATTGTGGAAGAGTGCGTCGTCGTAATTGTCGAGGCCGACAAAGACGGATTGCTGCGACAGCAGGTTCCACTCCGTCAGCGAGTACCATACGACCGCGCATAACGGCCCAACGAAGAAGATGAGGAAGCCGGCAAGCGTGGGGCTGATGAAGAGCCATGCCTCCATCGCCTCGCGCATCTTCAGCGTGAGCCACGGCGCACGCTCATCGCGCGCCGTCATGCTTGTTGCCGGCTTCGTCACGCCAGGTCCCCTTAGAGCAGCGGCTGGATGGCCGCGCAGACCGTCTTCAGCGATTCTTCGACATTGGCGTCCGCGCGCCACAGCGCATCGACGCGCGGCTTCATCGCTGCGAGCAACTGGGGGCTGCGCTCGTGGCTGGGCAGCACCTTGCCGTTGGCAATGGCGTTACCGACCACTTCCATCTGTTCCGCGGGGATCAGATTGTTGGATGCGGTGAAGGCTTCGCTCGACAGAACGCTGTTGCGCGCCGGCGGGAAGAACTGCGCCATTTTCGCGACATTGGCCTCGTTCGTCATGTGGGCGACGAACGCGGCGGCCAGCTCCTTCTGGCGTCCTGCCGTGAAGACGACGATGGCGGCTTGGCCGATGACCGGCGCTTCACCCCCCGGTCCCGTCGGCAGCGGCGCGATACCCCAGTTGAAGCCGGCATCGGGCATCAGCGAGGCGCGCGAGATCTGGTTGATCGTCATCGCCGAATTGCCGGAGAAATAATCGCCGTTCTCACCCGGCGGCACGATCGATTTGTCCTTGAACGTCATGTCATGCAATTGCTGCACGGCGGCGATCGCCTCGGGCTTGTCGAAACCGCATTCCTGGTTGGCCCACACGTCCCCGCCATAGGCGCGGATCGGCGGCATCAGCGCGTGCATAATGCGCGTGTCATAGCCTTGGCCGTCCTTGAACTCGAAACCCCATTTGCCGGTGGCCTCGGCCAGCGCCTTGGCAACCTCCTGGAACGTCTCCATGTCCCACTCGCCCTTGGCGGCAAGCGCCAGCGGATCCTCGAGGCCCGCCTTGTCAAACATGTCCTTGTTGTAAAAGATCACGAAAGGCGAGGTGGAGAAGGGCACGCCCCACACCTTGCCGTCTGCGCCCCACAGGCCCATCGCCGGTTCCGAGAAATCGGCGAGGTCGTATCCCTCGGCGGCGTTCAGTGTCGGCGCCAGATCCTCGAGCACGCCGGCATTGGCGAAGGTGGAGGCGGCGTCCTCCATCATCCAGCCGGCATCCGGCGGATTGCCGCCTGCGAGCTGGAACGTCAGCTTCTGCGTGTAGTCGCCAGCCGGGATCGTCTCGAACCGCACGGTGACGTCGGGATGTGTTTCCCTGAAGCTCTCCGCTATGCCGTTGAGCATGGCGAGATGGGCTTCGTTACCGGTCCACACGGTGAAGCGGAGTTCTGCCGCGGCAAGCGCCGACGACATCATTCCCAGCGCGAGCATCGACAAGGTTATGCTTTTCAACACGGACTTCATGGCATTTCCTCCCTTGGGTTCATCCGGTCTTCAGCTTGCCCGCCTCCCGCGTGGAGATGACAGGCAGCAAGGTCACTCGAGGCTGAGGCCAGCCCTTCACGCCGGGCTTTATGGCCAACAGCGAGCCGGCCAGTTTTTCTCCCTCTGCGCCCATCGCCATCGAGGTAATGACGAGCGTCGATAAATCTTCGCCGCAGAAGCCGAGATTTGTCGGGCGCGAAACAGGCAGCCCGATTGCGCCCATCTCGCGTCCCTGCGGGTTGAGGCGGACGATCAGTCCGGCGTCGATGGCGGCGAACCAGTAGCAGCCCTGGGCATCTATCGCCGCCCCGTCTGGCCGGCCCAGCGCCGGTCGGTGAAAGACGCGACGGTTTGCCAGCGTGCCGCTCGCGACATCGAAATCGAAGGCCCAGATCGTGCTGACCCTCGGATGGCTGTCGGCGAGATAGAATGTCTTGCCATCGGGCGAGACCGCGGTGCCGTTCTGCGTGTGCAGCCCATCGATCAGTTCGAAGACGCCGTTGGCATCGAGGCGGTAGAGCCGGCCGCAGGGCGTCTCCGTCGGCTTCAGCGGAACGCTGCCCGCCCAGAACCTGCCGGCCGGATCGACAGCGCCGTCATTCATGCGCATTTCGGAAGATGCATCTCCGGTATCAGCCAGCGTCTCGAACGCGCCACCATCGATAAGGCGATGCCACCCGGAGCCGCCCGCGACGATCACATTGCTTTCGCCATCGAGCGCGAGCGCGCCTGGCATGAAGGGTGTTTCGACGCTCGTCACCCCGCCGGTGATAAAATCACGACAGTGGATTGCGTGCCCCGGTATATCCACCCACCACACGGCGTTCCTGTCGGCATCCCAGAGCGGGCTTTCGCCGACAATGTCGGCGCCGGCATGCAGGACAACGATCTCGGCAGCGCCGCTCATGACGCCTCTCCGGGAAGCGCGCCCGGCGCATCGCCGATCGTCCAACCGCCGTCGACCGGAATATCGACACCGGTGACATAGGCGCCGGCATCCGAGCAAAGCATCAGAACCGGCCCGACGACATCGTCCGGACGGCCCGGCCTGGCCGCGGGAATCTTCATTGTCACGGCCGCGCGGAAATCCGGATCGGCGTAGCGCTGCGCCAGAGGCGCGGTTTCGATCGCCCCGGGCGAGACGACGTTCATCGTCACGCCATGGCGCGCCACGTCGCGCGCCACCGCGCGCATGGCCGTCAGTTGGGCGGATTTCGCAGCCGCATAGGCGACTGTCTCGGCCCGCGGCCGCGACGCCATCACGCTGCCGATTGCAACGACACGACCCCAGCCGCGCTTTGACATCGCAGGCACCAGCACCGACGACAGCGACATCAGTGCCGTCACTCCGACGGCAAGATGCACCTGAAGATGCGCCGGGTTTACTTCGGTCCAGGGCTTTCGGCGCTCGATCGCCGTACAGGACACGAGAATATCGATCGACCCATGCTCGGCCAGGATCTTGCCGGCAAACGGGCTGACGGAATCCACATCAAGAAAATCGGCTTCCACCACCTCTGCGGTGCGTCCCTGCTTGCGGACCTCATCGGCCAGCTTCTGTGTCGCCTCGGCAGCCGCAAGATGATGCAGGACGAGGTTTGCCCCCTGTCCGGCCAACCCCCGCGCGATCGCCGCGCCGATGTCGGAGTTGGCGCCAGTTACGAGCCCCCGGCGTCCTGCCAGGGAAAAGAACACGCTCACCGCCGCCGATCCTTGCCATCGCCAAGCTTGTCGGCCACCTCAAAGGAGGCGACGTCTGCCGCCTCGAAATGGATCTCGATGCGCTGCTGCGCGAGGTTGGCATCGCCAGCGACGATCGCCTCGTAGATCTGCTGATGACGCTCGACTGTCGCGTTCCAGTCGGCGTCGGTCCGGTTGGAACGGCGCGAGAACAGCTCCGAGACTTCGCGCTGAACGGCGCGCATGCCTTCCATCTGGACACGGATCATCGTGTTGCCCGTGGCCAGCGCCATGCCCAGATGGAAAAGGATGTCGGCTTCGGTGAACCCTTCCGGCTCCTTCAGGGCGCGCCGCATCTCGTCGAGCGCGCGTTGCATGAGGACGAGACCGGACTTCTCCCGGCGCTCCGCGGCGAGCCGCCCGATACCGGTCTCGACCACGCGTCGCATCTCGTTCGCCTCGCGCAGCCGCTCGAGGCTGGACCGCACCGCGTAGCCGTAGATGCGATCGAGCGGTTCGCCGTTGATTTCCTTGGCGCGGGCGACCTTGCCTTGCTGCGTGGAGACGAGACCGGCGGATGTCAGCTGGCGCAGCGCCTCGCGCGCAATGGGCTTGGAGACGCCGAACTCCCTGGCGATCTCGCCTTCGGCAGGCAGCGCCTCGCCGGGCGCGATCCGGCCGTCAAGCAGGGCCGCCGCAATCGCATCGGATACGGCGTCGGCGAGCCGGGCTGGCGCGGCCAGCTTGGCATCGAAAACGGACTTCTTGATGCTGTCTGCGCTCATGTTCCTCCCTCGCATTGCCAGTCCTTAGCACGCATCGACCAAACCTAGCAACTAAGTTTATCAGTTGCCAAGCAATCTAGTTAGAGGTACAGAGTGAGGCGGCGCCACCCGCGCCAAAACTGCCGGAGAGCCAAGTGACGAACACCGCCAGCGCCGACATCCGCATCACGGATCTGATCGCCCATCCCCTGACCCAGACGCTGCCGCGGCCTACGGTCACGTCCTGGGGAACATATTCCGAGGTCTCGATCGTGCTGGTAGAAATCCGCACGGATGCCGGCATCGTCGGCGTCGGCGAAACGCTGGCCCGCTTCGCGCCCAAGGCCTATGCGGAAGCAATCGAAACGCTGTTGAAGCCGCGCCTCGTCGGCCAGAACCCAACCGACATCAGTGCGCTGTGGCGCAGCATGCGGCGCGCTCTTTCCGGCCGCTCCGGCGGCATGCTCTTCGAGGCGATCGCCGGCGTCGATATCGCGCTCTGGGATATTCTGGGCAAGGTTGCCAACATGCCGATCCACCGGCTGCTCGGTGGCATGGGCCGCACGGAGGTTCCCTGCTACGCGGCCTCAGTGAACTGGGGCGACGACCCCTTCATGGAGCGCGAGCTCGATCGCTACCTGGAAAAGGGTTTTCCGCGCATCAAGGTGAAGGTCGCCAACCCGGTGAAGGAGGCCTGCCGGCGGATCGGGCATCTGAGAAAGCGGGCCGGCGACGACATCGACCTGTGCGTTGACGCCAACTGGGCATACTCGCTGGAGGAGGCGGTCGAAGTCGGCCGCGCGCTGACCGACAACAACTACTTCTGGTTCGAGGAGCCGTTGCGCCCCGAGGACGAGGCCGGCTACGAGGAACTGCACCGGCGCTGCGCGACACCGCTTGCCGCGGGCGAGAGCAACTATACGCTCGACCAGGCGATGCGGCTCGTCTCCAACCGCACCCTGTCGTACATCCAGCCGGACGTGGCCCGCTCGGGCGGCATCACCGAGACCAGGCGCATGGCCGAGTTTGCCGCCGCCCACGACGTTCAATATGCGCCGCATATCGGTATGTCGGGCATCATCTGCGAAACGGCGAGCGTTCATCTCGCCGCCGCCATGCCAAACATCAAGGCGATGGAATGCGAGACCGACGAGAGCGCATTCAAGACTGCGATCACGGGCACGACCCCCGGCGCCGACCGCCAGAAGAACGGGATGCTGCCGGTGCCGACCGGTCCCGGCCTCGGCGTCGAGGTCGACTGGGACGCGGTCAAGCGCCTGCGTGTGCAATGACGGAAAGGCGCAGAGCGCGATGACGACATCACAGCCCACAAACGAGATGGCGGAGGCATTGCGGCTTGCCCTGCTGCGTGCCGACCCGAAGCTGTCGCGCTTCGACCCGCTGCCGCGCATCATCAGCCATGACGAATTCTCGAACGGACACTGCGGCTGGTCGCAGCTCGTTGGCAATTACGAGGACGATCTCGACACGATGCTCCCGGGCTACGCCCAGCACACAGGCACCATGCTTTCCACCCTCAGTCACTGGGATTCCGGTTCGCACGGCGGCATGGGCTCGTCCTATGCGCTCAAGGTCGCGACCCGCCCGCGCAAGGGCGCGCAGAACGTTGCGATCAAGCGCCACACGTTCCGCCATCGCGGTCGCATCCGCTTCGAGGTCTACTTCACCTTCAAACCGGAGGCCTCCGAACTGAAGCTCAGCGAGACCGATGTTCGCTCCGTGGGCTTCCTGTTCGATCTGCAGGCAGGCGATCACGACAAGGGCGGCGAGCGGGTCATGCCACATCTGCGCTTCCTCAATGCGCTCGACGGCGAGCACGTGCAGAAATGGCAGTTCAAGCGGCAAACCACGGCGTTCAAGCCGGTGGGCAGCGGCGACAAGACGCTCAGCCACTACCACCTCGCGCCCGAAGGCTGGGAAGACCTGCCGGGCGGCGAGCAGCGGCTGTGCTACAACGAGATCAGCACCAAAGTGAACTGGACCTATCTGCGCTTCGACTTTGACCTCGAGACGATGAAGGCGCTCGACTTCCAGTGCAACGACCGCCGTTTCGACATGACGGCTTTCGAATCGATTCGCATCCCGGCGATGAAGAACCTTTGGTGCATGCTGAATTTCTGCCTGTTCGCCGAGACGGACACCGACAAGCGCGCCTTCCTCTATGTCGATTCGGCCTGTATCTCAGGAGACTTCTGATGCTGCCCGAAAACATCACATCCGTCGTTTCCCGTAACGAAATATGGACCGGAAAGGCGGCCAGCGAACCGCACGAAGCCGGATGGGCCCGCGAGGCCGTCATCTTCGTGCGCGCGCTGAAGGAGCCGAAGGGCCCGCAACCCGTTGCACGCGTCGAAATCTCCCCGGACGGCATGCGCTGGGTCGCGGAGGGCGCCGCAGCGGCGATGCCTGCCGGACGTGACGGGATCGCGGTGATGCGCGTCTCCCATTTCGGCAACTGGCTGCGCGTCGCGGCCGATTTCGCCGATGGCTGCGAAAGCACCGTTCTCGTGACCATGCACCTCAAGGCCTGAAACGGCAGGCCGTCGCAACGAAGATCGCGAGCCGCGGCCACAACAGAGTGTCGCCGACAACTGCCTGGTGTTGGTCCTTTGCAGCGTGCTTCCGGAAGCCTTGCAGGGAAAGACGCCGTGCGATCCCGCAAGCGCCTGCCGCTTGTTGGAATGACACGGTCGCAATCGATGCATCTCACAAAAGTGGAATCCTATTCCAATTTGGAATTGGCTGTTGTATATTCACGTTCTGACCAGGGAGGAACGGTTGACCGTTGCCGCTATAGACCGCTGTCTGACGATGCTGGAGACGCTTGCAGGCGAGCGCGAGCCCGTCGAGTTGACGGATCTTGCGAACCGGCTGGGCATGCCCGCAAGTGCGGTTCACCGCACGCTGACCACGCTCGTATCCCGGGGATGGGTGCTGCAGCATGCCGGTACGCAACGCTATGCGCTCTCGTTGCGCATGAGCACGCTTGCATTCCGCAATCTCGACGTCCGCGCGGTGCCGGATGTGGTCCAGTCGGTGCTCGACACATTGGCGCGCGAGACGCAGGAATACTGCCGTCTGGCGATCGTCGAGGGGGAGGATCTGGTCTGGGTTGCCCGGGCGCAGGGGGCTGTCACGGGCCTGCGCTACGACCCTGAGATGGGACAGGAGATTGTCCTGCATGCCACTGCCAACGGCAAGGCCTGGCTCTCCACGCTGGCGGAATCGGAAGCGCTGCGCATCGTCTGCGCCCGCGGTTTCGACGCGCGGCGGCCGCTGGGCCCCAACAGCGCGACCAACGTTGACGAATTTCGCGCCAGACTCGCGGAAACGCGGCAGCGAGGCTATGCGACCTCCGTCGAGGAAGCCGAGGCGGGGACGGGAGCCGTTGCCGTTCCGTTCTTCAACGGTGTGGGGCCGGATGCCCCCGTCGCCGGCACGATGAGTGTTGCAGGCCCCTTGGTGCGGATCACTCCGGAACGCTACGAAGAGCTTGCCGCCGCGCTGAAGAAGGCCGCTGTGGAAGTTGCGGAAATCTGGTCGCTGCGAAGCCGCCAGCGGGGCTATCAGCCTGCCGTGGCGGTCGTGCGGGCGCAGACGGCGGTGGAAGCGTGAGGAGCGGATTGTGAAACCGAATCCGATCATGCAGCGTTTCCTGGAGCCGGTCTTGTGGTTCGCCGGGCTGCTGCTGATCTGGGAGGTTCTGGTCAGGGCGCTGGATGTGCCGATCTACGTGCTGCCTGCACCGTCGCAATTCCTGTCGCGGATCGTCGAGGATTATCAGAGGCTGGGCTATCATGCATTCGTGACGACACGGCTGATCGTCTACGGGTTTGTCGCCGGAGCCATTCCCGGCGTCGTGCTCGGTTACCTGATCGCCAAGTTCCGGCTCGCGGAGCAGGTGCTCTATCCACTCGTCGTGTTCATCCAGGGGCTGCCGAAGATCACACTGGCTCCGCTCATGCTGGTCTGGTTCGGCTTTGCCGACTTCCCGAAGATCCTGCTCACCGCGCTGATCACCTTCTTTCCGATCCTGGTCGACAGCGTGACCGGTTTCAAATCCATCGACCCCCGGCAGTACTATCTCAGCCGATCGGTCGGTGCGTCCTGGTGGCAGACGTTCCGTTTCTTCGAACTTCCCTCCGCCGCGCCCAGCATCTTCTCCGGGTTCAAGATCACCGTCGTCATTGCGGTGACGGTGGTGATCGTCGTCGAGTGGATGAATTCGCAGAACGGACTTGGCTACCTGGTCCTCCGGGGGATGGACGATTCCGACACGTCGCTGATCTTCGCCGTGCTCGTGGTCGGCTCGATGATCGGGGTTGTGCTCAGTTGGGGGATGGAAGTGGCGGAAAGGACATTGCTGCCTTGGCGGCGGCGCTGACCGGTTCGTGATCGACGATCAAGCATCACGATAAATCAAAGGGAGGAAGGAATGCAGTTCAAATTGAGGCATGTGGCGGCGGGGGCAATGGTCGCATTGTTCGCAGGAGGCGTTCCCGCGCTGGCACAGGACAAGCTCCAGATGCAGATGAACTGGACGGCCGATTCCGCGCATCTCGGTTTCGCGGTGGCCCAGGCCAAGGGCATCTACAAGGACCATGATCTCGACGTCACCCTGACGGAGGGCCGCGGGTCCGCCGTGGCGGCGCAGATGGTGGCGACCGGACAGACAGAGCTCGGCTATGCCGATACCGGCGCGACGCTCAATGTCGCCGCGCAGGGGGCGCCGATCAGGATCATCGCGACCATCTGGAAATCCGGACAGTTCGGCATCCAGTATCTGGCCGATTCCGGCATCAAGGAACCGAAGGATCTCATCGGCAAGAAGCTGGCGGTGTCTCCGGGATCGGCCATGCTGCCCCTCATTCCGGTTTTCCTGCGTGCCAACGGCATCGAAGAATCTCAGGTGGAGATCGTCTCGGCCGCCGAAAGCGCCTTCATCGGCCTTCTGACGTCCAAGCAGGTCGATGCGGTGTCGCAGACCCCGGAAAACATCGTGGTGCCGCTGGCCGCGCAGGGCATCGAGGCGGGCAACATGTACTTCTACAACAATGGCGTTCCCATCGCGAGCCTTGCCCTGGTGGCGCGTGAAGACAAGCACCAGGCCAATCCGGATGTCTACAAGCGCTTTGTCGAGGCCACGGCACTGGGCTGGCAGGAAGCGATGAAGGATCCGGAAGCCGCAGTCGACGCATTGCTGGAGATTTTCCCGGAGACGGCCCATTCGAAGGAGAACCTTGTTCAGTCGGCAAAGTTCAGCTTCGCGTCGGTTTGCCCCGGCGGCTCGGGCGACGCGATCGGCGTGACCGACGCGGACACCTGGGAAAAGATGTACGGCGTCATGACTTCGGCGATGAACCTTCCCGACACCAAGCCGGTGACGGATTATTACACGCTCGACTATCTGCCGGAAACGCCGGTGACCTGCCCCTGAGGTTGGCCAATCGCAGGATCCGCTCCGGGCGCGAAAGGCGCCCGGACATCAATCTCACGCGGAAAGTCTCGTAGACATGTCGCAAACAGCTTCTGCCATGGCACCGGCACCATCCGGTACACGTGCGCGTCTCATGGCGGCATTCGGCGGTTCGTATCTTTCCTCCGTCCTGATCGGGACGGTGGCGGTGCTGCTCTTGCTCGGATTGTGGGAGGCCGCGCTTCATTTCTTCGAAGTGCCCGTATGGCTTGCGCCCAAACCTTCGGATTTTCTGGCCCGGCTTTACACCGACAGGGCGTTGATCGCCGGGCATGCGTTTTGGACCTCGCTCACGATCGTGCAGGGCTTCACTCTTGGAGTGCTGGTGGCGGTTCCGCTGGCGCTGGCGATCGTTTCGATAGGCGCGTTGGAGCGGGGATTGTATCCCGTCATCGTGTTTCTCAACATCATGCCCAAGACGGTGATCGGGCCGATCCTGATCATATGGTTCGGCATAGGCCCGCTGGTCGCTGCGCTGATCGTTTTCCTGATGAGCTTCTTTCCCGTGCTGGTCGATTCCATGTCGGGTTTCCGGCTGATCGACCGCAGGCTTTTCTACATTTCGCGCTCCATGGGAGCGAGCTCATGGCAGACCTTCTGGAAGGTCAGGCTGCCGGCGGCGCTGCCGCATATTTTCTCGGGCATGAAGATCGGCGTGGTGAAGGCGGTCGAGGGCGTCATAATCGCCGAGTTCATCGCCTCCAACAAAGGACTGGGCTTCATGATCCTGCGCGCCTCCGCATTCATGGACATGACGCTGATGTTCTCCGGACTGGTGGCTGCGGCGATTGTCGCGCTGATGTTCAACGGTGCGATGAGCATCATCAGCCAATGGCTGATGCCCTGGTCCAGACACTGAACCCAGACATGCGACAATGATGGACATGACGATGGCAGACATGAAGACGCGAACCCCTTCCGGCCTGGTGCATCCGGTTGGCGGCGCGATCGCCGCAGGAGCCTCGATCAACGCGCGGGGGCTGACCAAGGTCTTTGGCAGCGGGGAAAATGCCTTCCACGCGCTTGGCCCCATCGATCTGGACATCAAGCCGGGAGAATTCGTCTCCATCATCGGTCCGTCCGGCTGTGGCAAGAGCACCACCATGCTGCTGGTGACCGGACTGGAACCGTCGAGTGCCGGCACGGTGGAAATCGACGGAAAGCTGCTGACCGCCCCGATTTCGGAGATCGGCATCGTGTTCCAGGACCATCTGCTTCTGGATTTCCGCACCGCCATCAAGAACGTCATGCTGCAGCAGGAGATGCGGGGGCTGGACAAGGCGGCGCTCAGGGAGCGCGCCGACGCCCTGTTCGAGCGGCTCGGTCTCGCGGGGGCGGAGAACCGGTATCCCTGGCAGCTTTCCGGGGGCATGCGTCAGCGCGTATCCATTGCGCGCGCTTTGGTTCACGATCCCTCGATGCTGTTGATGGACGAGCCTTTCGGCGCGCTCGATGCGATCACGCGCACACAGATCCGGCACGATCTGGAGATGCTCTGGCTCGAGACGCGCAAGACAGTGCTGTTCATCACCCATTCGATCGAGGAAGCCGTCGGCCTTTCGGATCGTGTGCTGGTGATGTCGAAGAGCCCCGGCACGATCGTCGAGGAGATCGTCATCGACCTGCCGCGCCCGCGCCCTGCCCATCTGGGCGAGTATCCCGAGTTTTCGAAATATGCCGAAAGGATCTATCGGATTTTCGAGAAGCTCGGCGTCTACAAATTCTAGCGCAACATCATGGTCGAAGCGCTGCAGCCTCCCGAATATGTTTTCAATCAGGCGACCATCCGTGAGAAATGGGGCCTCGAGCCGTTTCTCGAGGGATGCGCGGCGCGGGGCTTGTCGCGCGCATCCCTGTGGGGCGACGAGATCGACAAGGTCGGAATCGAAGAAGCCCGCAGGATTCTGACCCGCACCGGCATCTCCACATTCGGCTTCAACCGGGCAGGGCCGCTTCTGGGCGCCGGAGCAGCGGGCAGGGCTGCGTGCCTGGATCGTGCAAGGCGCGCCGTGGACATGGCCGCCGAACTGGCGGCAGACCATGTTCTGGTTTTCTCCGGCGGGCTCGTGGACGGCAGCCGCGACCTCGCGGGCGGGCGGGCGCAAACCGAGGATGCCATCGGCCATCTTCTCGACCATGCCCGCCCCGTCGGCATCACGCTGGCGCTGGAGCCGCTGCATCCCATGGTCGCCGGCGACCGCGCGGTGATCCTCAGCCTCAGTCACGCCAACGCCCTATGCGAGCGGCTGGGCGAGGGGGTCGGCATCGTGGCCGACGCCTATCACATCTGGTGGGACGAGCGGCTGGAGGCCGAACTCGACCGCGCCGGCGCTGCCGGCAGGATATTGGGTTTCCATGTCAGCGACTGGCTGGTGCCGACCAGGCATGTCCTGCGCGATCGCGGCATGATGGGGGACGGCATCATCGACCTTGCCGGCATGTGGCGCCAGGTACGGGCCGCCGGTTACACCGGGCCGATCGAGATAGAGATATTCTCAGACCGATGGTGGGCGGAAGACCCCGACCTCGTCATCGACACAGCTCTCGCGCGATGCCGAAGCATCTTTTCGGGAGGATGACCACATCATGAGCGACACCATTCCGAATCTCGGCGGCGCCTCGCGCATCTACGCGGTGTTCGGCGACCCGGTGGCACAGGTGCAGACGCCCACCCTCATCAACCCGATGTTCGCGGCAAGCGGCATCGATCTCTATGCGGTCCCCTTCCACGTGACCCGCGAGAATTTCGAACCCGCATGGCGGGTCTTCACGGCAATGGACAACGTGGCGGGCATCGGTGTGACGGTCCCGCACAAGATCTCTGCCGCGCGACTTTGCGACGAACTGACGCCGGCTGCGGCCGCTGTCGGCGCGGTGAATTCGATTCAGCGCCGCGATGACGGTTCCATGTATGGAGCGCTGTTCGACGGACTGGGTTTCGTGCGCGGACTGGCAGGCAACCGCGACCGTCTCGATGGGGCGTCGGTGCTGCTCGTGGGAGCCGGAGGAGCGGGGCGCGCCATCGCCCATACGCTGGCCGGCGAAGGAATCTCCCGGCTGGCGGTTATCGATGTTGACGAGGAAGCACTGGATTTCACGGTCGGCATGGTCAATCGCGTCACGGGCAGTCCGGTCGCGCAGCGGGGCCGCGGCGATCTCGCCGGAATCGACATACTGATCAATGCAACGCCGATAGGATTGAAATCGGCGGAGGCTTTTCCGGTCGACCTCGGCGGGGTCGGGGCGGGCATGCTGGTGGCCGACATCGCGGCGCTGGCGCGCGACACGGAACTGTTGAAGCTGGCCCGCCAGCGTGGTGCCGCGACGAGCGACGGCCGCGACATGCTTGAGGCGCAGATCGCGCTGATTGCTGGATTCGCGGCCGGGCGGGAGGCGGGAACGCCGCTGTGAACTTCAGGTTTCCGTCTGCGGCTCGGCCATATGGGCGGCAATGAGGTCAACCTGTCCGCGGATCATGTGAATGCCCGAATGGATGCTCGCGCCGCGTGCGCCTGCCGCTTCGAGCAGCGGTGTGATTTCCGGTTTGGCGATCACCTCCGCGACCAGCATCGTCTCGTCGACGAGGTTTGCCGCAAGGGGCAGAGGATCGCTCGCGGACAGACCGAGCGACGTTGCATTGATGATGATCTGTCCGGGCTCCGGCTGCGCTGTGCCTGAGCGCGCGAACGACCTGCCCACGGCGCGATTCACGGCTGCGGCAAGCGCCTCGGCTTTTGCGGGGGTCCTGTTGGCAATGCTCAGCGATGCTGCGCCTTCCTCGGCGAGGGCGAAGGCGATCGCGATCGCGGCACCGCCGGCGCCGACCATGAGGCAGTGGCGGCCGGAGAGCGCGTGGCCTTGTCCTTTCAACCCGCGAACGAAGCCCTTGCCGTCGAACTGGTAGCCTCTGAACGAACCGTCGGCCTCGCGCCGCACGACATTGACCGCTCCGACCTGCTTGGCAAGCGGGTCAAGGCTATCGCAAAGCCTCAACGCTGCCTGTTTGTGCGGCAGGGTAATGCCGAAACCAATCAGGTTCCTGATTGCCTTGAGACCAGCCCAGGCGGTGTCGAGCTCACGGGCGCCTATGTGCAACGGTACGCACACAATGTTGGCGCCGCGCGCCGCGAAGATCGGATTGATCGTCTGCGGCGTCATCACTTGCACAATGGGATCGCCGATGACGCCCATGATCCGTGTCGAACCGTCCACTGCTATGGGGGAGGCTACCATGAGAGATCCTCTCGCTTCAGCCATACCAGGCTGCCGTCTTCTACGCCGACCACCAGGCCGAGCTTGCCGCTTCCACTCCAATCGACGGCTTCGGGCGAGGCGACGTGCATGGCCATGCGGATCGTTTCGCCTCGAAACCTGAACGCCTTCGGGAAGGCGAAGACGGGCGCGGCATTGGAGCCGATATTCTCAAGCAGGAAGATGCCGGCCTGTCCGGTCGTGTTGCGCGGTTGGCCGATCGGCCCGGGAGGCACTGACGCGCGCGCATGCGTGCCGATAACGAGGTCGATCCGGCCGTCGCCGGTCCAGTCGACGGCGCACAGTTTTACCCGTCCGCGTCCGCCGCCGACATCCTGCGTGAAGCGCATTTCCGACCCGTCCTCCCACCGCAGGTGCCGCTTGTCGGCAAGTTCGGTGTCGCAGGCACGGCGAAAATCCGACAACACGCCGTCCTCGTCGAGCGCGAGATAGTGAAGCTGACCGTCGCCCAGCCAGTCGACCACGGCCGGCCGCACCCGCCAGACCGTCTTCAGCGGCTTGCCCTGCCATGTCAGCGGGCGCGGCGCTTCGAAACGTGGCGGCACCGTTCCGCCGGCGTTGCGGTAGAAGCTGTGGTGGCCGTTGACGTCGCTGACAAGAAGGTCGGGCAGACCGTCGCCGTCCCAATCGGCAATGGTGGGGCAGGAATAGCCGAACATCTTTTCCGACGGCCCCTGGATCGAGCCGGTCAGGCCGGCGGCGATGCGCACCGGTTTCCCGTCCGCCTCGATCATGACCTCGCGGGCGAGCCCCGGAGCCTCGCGCGGGCCGAGATTTTCGTAGAAAAGGAGCTCGCCGGTGCTGTTGCCGACGACGAGGTCCGGCAGGCCGTTGCCGGAAAAATCATGGGCGGTGGGCGAGGGCAGGACGCCGGCATGGATGGCCGGCTCGGCGCCCTCGACGCGCCCGATCTTCTCAAAGGCCGGTCGTCCGTCAGGGCCGGTTCCGGTGTTGCGGAGGAATGTCACATAGCCGTCTTCGGCGCCGACCAGGATGTCGAGCCGTCCGTCGCCGTCCCAGTCGACGGCGCAGGGCAGGTGGATGCACTGGTCCAGCAGCACGGGATCGCCCGAAGCATCGGCAACCAGCGTCGGCTGTTCGAAGGCGAAGGGTGCCGTCTGACGGGCGAAGTGAAGGATGTTCCAGAACTCGCCGCACACCACGGCATTCTTCCCGTCACCGGTAAAGTCTCCGAAGGCGGGCGCGCACTGGCCGTAAACCTCGAGCGGGGTCTCACCCCCGAGGATCGTTCTTCCGCGGCCGAGCACCGGCGCGCTCAGCGTTCCCGTGTTCTTGAAGGCATACAGGAAACCGCGCAGCGGCCCGCCCAGCCAGCGGCCCGCCGCATCGTAGGCGCGATAGCCGGCATCGTTCCATTCCAGGCCGTTCGGCCAGTAATCATCCCATGAATCGGTGCCCACGACGAGCTCGGGAACACCGTCGCCGTCGATGTCGTCGAAGCGGGCCATGTGGAAATATTCGTTGCCTTTGACCCAGTCGGCTTCGAGGTCGAGCACGACCGGTTCGCCGAAGCACGGTTCGCTCGCGGTGCCGATATTGGGGAACAGGTAGATCTGCCGGCGCATCCGCGAGACCGAGAGGAGATGGAAGCGGTCACCGTCGCGCACGGCGGTGACGTAGCCGCGCACACCCTCGATGATCCGTTCGCGGCCGAGGATCGGCGTGCCGTCCGGTTTCGTCCCGATCTGGGGATAGAGAAAGACGCGGCCCTCGTAGCAGGTATCCCAGCTCGACAGAAGAAGATCGCGTCCGCCGTCGCCGTCCCAGTCGACCACGTCGACGCAGGTGATGATACGGCCGGCCACCGGGGCTGACCGGACATCGGGATGATAGGCGATTGCCCGATCCACATAGGACGGGCCGGTCCAGACCGACGCGTCATCCTCCCACCGGGTCACGCTCAAGATGCTGCTCCTCCATTTTTGGAATCCTATTCCAATTTCACTTCGTATCATATAGCGTGGCAAATGAAACCTGCAGATGGACGCGAAATGAAGATCAGGATTGACGGCCTCGTGCCGGTGATGCTCACGCCGTTCACACCGGCTGATCGCATCGACGAGGATGGGCTCGCGCGGCTGATCGACTGGTATGTCGAAGGCGGCGCGCAGACATTGTTCGCCGTGTGCCAGTCGAGCGAGATGCAGAGGCTCAGCCTGGACGAGCGTGTTTTCCTGGCGCGCCGCACGCTTGAATTCGCACGGGGGCGGCTGCCCGTCATCGCTTCGGGGCACATCTGCGAAGCGCTCGAGGATCAGCTGACCGAACTGAAGGCCATGGGCGAAACCGGCGTCGATGCGCTGGTCCTGGTCACCAATCGGCTGGACCCGCAAAATGCCGGCTTCGCGGCTTTCCGGCATGCGCTCGAAAGCATCATGCGGGCATTGCCAGCCGACCTTCCGCTCGGGCTCTACGAATGCCCCGCGCCCTATCGCCGCCTTCTCAGCGACGACGAACTCAAGCTGTGCATCGATACTGGCCGCTTCGCCGTGCTGAAGGATGTCAGTTGCGACCTGCAGACGGTTGCTCGCCGCGCCGCGATGACGGCGGGAACGCCCTTCGCGATCGTCAACGCCAACGCGGCGATCGCGCTTGCAGCCATGCGCGCGGGCTCGCGCGGCTTCGGCGGGGTGTTCGGCAACTTCCATCCCGACCTTTATGCCTGGCTTTACGACCATAGGGACGAGGACACCGAACTGGTGCGGGATCTGGCGGTCTTCCTGGCCCTTGCTGGCATGGCGGAAGGCATGGGCTACCCCAAGCTCGCCAAGCTCTGGCATATGCGGCTTGGAACGTTTGCAGGCGCCCATTCGCGGGTGGTGGACTACGACCCCCTCGAACGCCACTGGGCCGCGGCAGATCTGCTCGATCACATCGAGCGCGGCACCGAGTGTTTTCGCGCAAGAATTGCCGAAGCCTGACATCGTTCGATCAGTCAGGACATCGTGCAGTGTTGTCCGACGGTGGGATTTGCCGGCCGTACCTGCCCTTGCTCCATGAATTCCGAATTAGTAGGTCCTGACCCTAGATTGCTTTGGGAACCGGGACGACGTGTCCATGACAGCCAGCAACCGGATCGTCCTCTCCAGCGACCACACCGCCATTCAGCTCCGACAGACCATTGCCGCTTGTATCACGGCGTATGGCTGGGTGGTGGTCGACATTCGGACCGCCGCCGCCGAAGAACACACACCATCCTAAGCACGGCGAAGCGGCGGCGCGGCTCGTCGCCTCGGGCGATTGCCGATTCGGCATCACCCTATGCGGCACCGGCCAGGGCATCATGCTGCCGGCGGATGCTGTCGGTATTGCCGGTGAATGTGTTGGATCGGCACCAGGCCAACGCCATCATCCCACCCCGCAGGTCACAGGTTTCAGCCATCGTCGGAAGCGGCCGGCGCCATCGGTTTTCTGTTGTCGGGCATTATGTGCGATATGATGTTCAGGGCCGTTTTCGCCACATGCTTCTTCATCGCTTCGCTGGCGCCATCGCCATCGTTCCTCAGGATGCAGTCGACGACTTCCTGGTGCTCGTCCCGCGATTGTGCGACCCGGCCTTCGGAGAACAGGAACCGGGCATGGAACATGGAGAGCCGGTTGCGGACATCGAGCGTAATGTCCCGCAACGCATCGTTGTGGCACGCGTCGTAGATTGCCCGATGCAGGGCGTGATTGGCCTCTGCATAGGCGGTCATGTCATGGAGCCTGATCGCTTCCAGGCCCTGGGCATGGAGCATGCGAATGTGTTCGCGCTGCACTGCATCCGCGCGCAGAGCACAGTATCTGGCGCAAAGCCCCTCGAGTTCGCCCAAGGCCTCGTATAAATTCCGCAGCGTCGTCGTATCGATCATCGCCACGGCGAAACCGCGCCGCGGCTGATGCTCGATGAGCCGGGTCGAGGCGAGTTCGCGCAGGGCATCGCGGATGGGGCTGCGCGAGACCTCGAAGCGGTCGGCGAGCGACTGCTCGTCCAACCGGTCTCCCGGCATCAAATCACCCTTCAGGATTTCCTCCGACAGGGTGTTGGCTATCTTCCGGCTCAGTGTGCTGCTCGCCATGGGTTCCCGCTCGTTACGATAGCGACCGATTGAACGCGGTCGCGTAATCACAATCTGCCGGACATTAGCAACATGTCCCTTGCGCTTCCAGTCATAAATGTCGACATTATACAGGTATTGTACGCAAAAATGGGAGGTGCTGATGGTCGTTCTCCATCATGCTTGGGATTCGCTTCAATCGTTCAAGGTGCGCATGTGCCTTGCGGAGATCGGAATCCCGTGGGACGGCCGCGCCCTCAGCCTCACCGATTTCGATCATCTGGAGCCGAGGTATCTCGCCGTCAATCCGGACGGGCTCGTGCCGGCGCTCGAGGTGGAGGAGGGTGTTCTTACCGAATCTTCGACCATTAACGCCTATCTGGACGAGGCCTTCAACTCATCGCGGCTGCAGCCGGGTGATGCGTTCGCTCGCGCACGGATGCGGTGGTGGTGCCATCATGAGGATACCGTGGTTCACCCGGCGATCAGGCCGCCGACCTTCAATCTCTACATCAAGCCGCTCCTGGCCGGATTGTCGGCGGAAGCACTGGAAAACAGGCTTTCCCGCCATCCGAGGCCGGAGCGGGCGGCAGCATACAGGGCGGCGGTATTGGCGCCGTTCGATGGCATGGCAGTCATCTCCGCCATCCGAAGTCTCGACCTCACGATGTCCCGCATCGACCAGGCTGTCGCCGGAAGGGATTGGCTCGTCGGAGGCGCGTTCTCGCTCGCCGACATCGCCATGGCGGCGATGGTCGAGCGATTGGAGATGCTCGCACTCAGCGGTCTTTGGGAGCGATATCCTCACGCCCGCGCCTGGTCGTGCCGTGTGGCGCAAAGGCCGTCGTTCATGCTTGCGCGTGCGCCGGGGGAGGCTGGAAAGCCGTCGCCGGTCAATCCGGCATTCGTGCGCGGACTCGTGGCCGAGGCGCTCGGGTAACAAATTTCGGCATACACAAAAAAGATATTGCACACAAAATTTGATTATTGTACGCATAGATGAATTCGAGAATGAGTGAGGAGAACTCTCATGCCAGCCATCGCCTTCGGCACATACGCATCGGATAGCCGGGAAGTCCCGGCAGTGATTTGCGACGGAGCGATCTACGATGCTAAAGCGCTGCGCGAGGCGGGAATCCACGTCCCGCGCGGAAACTGGTCGAACGGCGAGGCGGCTCAGTTCCTTGAGAACCTCTGTGCCGACCGGAGCGATTGGGATGCGGTGGCCGGCGGGATCCGCGCGGCGGCAGCCGCCGGCAAGGTGCGCGCGCTTCCAGACGCGGTGCAGCTTTCCGCGCCGTTCCGTCCGGGCCGGATCTTCTGCGCCGCTTCGAACTTCGTCGACCACGCGGACGAGATGGGCACGGTGCTCGCCGCCAAGGCGGTCAGCAAGCCCTATATGTTCCTGAAGCTGGAGGACTGCGTTGTCGGTCCGGGCCAGCCTGTCGTGATGCCCGACGCGACCAGCCAGCTTGACTGGGAGGTGGAGCTTGCGGCCGTCATCGGCAAGCGGGCGCGCCACGTATCCGTGGCCGATGCGCTGAGCCATGTCGCCGCCTACACGGTGGTCAACGACGTGACGGCGCGCGACATGAATGTGCGCAGCGACTATCCGTTCAAGTTCGATTGGTTCCAGGGCAAGTGTCACGACAGCTTCGCGCCCTTCGGCCCATGGCTCGTGCCGGCCTCGCAGATACCCGATCCGCAAAAGGTCAGCCTCAGCCTAACCGTCAACGGCACCGTGATGCAGCAGGGCACCGCCGAGGAGATGATCTGGAAGGTCAACGAACAGATCGCCTATCTCTCGACGATCCTGACGCTCAAGCCCGGCGACGTGATCGCGACCGGCACGCCCACCGGCGTCGGCATGGGGCGCGGCATTTTCCTCAAGCGTGGGGATGTCATGACGGCAGCGATCGCGGAGATTGGGGAGATCACCAGTCCGGTTCAGTAGCCGGGCCTGGGACGTCGAAAATCAAGGGAGGAACGAGCATGCATAATCGAGGACGCAGGCCACGCATCGTAGTGGCTGCCGCCGCCCTGGCGGCCTTTGTCGCCGGCCCGGCGGGCGCTGCCGAGGAGATCAGCTTCAACATGGCCTGGCTGCCGCAGGGCAGCGTCGCCGGACCGATCATCGCGGAAGCGAAGGGCTGGTTCGACGAAGCCGGGCTGGACGTCACCCTGTCGCGCGGCTACGGCGGCTCGCGTACGGCCAACGAGGTCGATCAGGGGATGTTCACGATCGGCTATGTCGATCCGATCAACGTTGCGCTCAACCGCCAGAACGGCGGCAGCCTGCGCATGATCGGCGTCATCAACGGGGTCTGGCCGGCCGGTGTCTGCTACGTGAAGAAGGAAAGCGGCGACCAGCGGGACATCGACGGCATCATCGGTCTCAAGATGGGAGGCGGGGCTGCGTCTCCGGTCCACAACATCCTGCCCGCCTGGCTCGAAATGAACGGACGCGAGCGCGACGCGATCTCGCTCCTGCGCCTTGAGCCGGCCGTCGTCGACGCCTCGCTCCTCGAGGGCAGGATCGATCTGGCCGAATGCTGGCGCGCCTCAAACCGCGCCGTCTTGCAGAAGATCGCCCGCGACGCCGGCAAGGAAGTCGGCTGGATCGAATATTCCGACCACGGCCTCGATGCCTATGGCAGCGGCTTCGTCGCCACCGAGGCGTCCATCGCCGAGAAGCCGGAAGCCCTGAGCGCCTTCCTCGAAGCCTCCTATCGCGGCTACGAATTCGCCATGGCGGAACCGGATGCGGCAGCCGACATCCTGGTTGCCGCCTATCCGAGCCTGGACCGCGAGATCACGCTGCAGCAGATCAAGGAGCTTGCCTCGCTGCTTTCTCCTTCCGGCACGATCGAGACGACGTTCGATGCCGATCGCATCGGCGCGACCCACGATCTGATGGTAAAGGCCTTCGACCTGAAGCCGGAAGCCGTCAAGCCGGATCAACTCTTCACCAACGCATTGGCCAAGTAAGGTAGGGGCCGGTCCGCCCTTCGCGGCGGGCCGGCAGCTTTCAAGCCAGGGAGCCAGCCAGGGAGATTGACATGGCAAAACCGCAGCCCCGCAAGATGGGACACCTCGTGCTGCACGTGCGCGACATCCGCAAGTCCTTCGAATTCTACACGGAGGTCGTCGGCCTCACGCTCTCGGACTGGATCGAGGACAAGCTGGTTTTCCTGCGCTGCGGCGCCGACCACCACGATCTCGCATTGGTGCAGATTCCGCCCGACGCCGAGAACCGTGAAGACCTCTACAGTGTCAACCGGCCGGGCCTCGAGCATTTCGCCTACGAACTGGGTTCGCTTGAAGAGATCGAGGCGGCGGCCCGCCACATCCAGTCAATGGGCATCAAGATCGAGCGCGGCATCGGCAAGCACGGTCCGGGCGAGAACCTGTTTCTCGTCTTCAAGGATCCCGACAACAACAATGTCGAGTTCTACGCCGACATGGTCCAGGTGACCGAAACGAACCCATACAATCCGAGTGTCTGGAAGGATGACGTCACCGCTTTCGATCAGTGGAAGTTCGAGAAGTTCCTGGTCGAGCCGCCGAAGGGCTGGGGCGAGAACTGATGCGGGGCGGTTCGGTGGAGATCTTCGCATGAGCGGATTGTTTTCAAGGCTGCGGCTTCCGGAGATCGTTTTCTTCGGCCTCATCGCGCTCTGCTGGGAGATGGCGTCGGACTGGTTCGGCATACGGCCCTACCTGCTGCCCCCGCTGTCGTCGGTGCTGGCGGCGTTGTGGAACAATGCGGGCGAACTCTACCGCCACAGCATCGTTACGCTGAACGAAGTCGTGGTCGGCTATCTCTGGGCGGTCGCGGGCGGTCTCGCGCTCGGTCTGGCGATCCATGCGGTGCCGCTCGCGCGCCGCACCGTCTACCCGCTGATCATCCTGTTCCAGGGCCTGCCGAAGGTGGCGCTCGCGCCGCTGATGGTGATCTGGTTCGGCTACGGCCTGACCTCCAAGGTGCTGATGGCGTTTCTCTTCGCCTTCTTCCCTGTGGTCATCGGCATGCTTGGCGGACTGGAAAGCGTACCGTCGCACCTGCGCGAGCATTTCGACGCCATCGGGGCGTCGCGCTGGACACGGTTCTGGCGGCTGCAGATGCCGGCGGCGCTGCCCTCGATCGTCGATGCCTGCAAGACCGCCATGCCGCTCGCGGTGATCGGCGCCATCGTCGGGGAGTTCGTCGGCGCGGAAGGCGGGCTCGGCTACGTCATCCTCTCGGCCAATGCCTCGGCGCGTTCAGACCTGCTGTTCGCCGCTCTGGTGGTCATCTCGATCCTCTCGACGCTCCTTTACCTGGTGGTCGAGCTCTTGGGACGCAGGGTCTGGTGGCGCGGCATCTAGGGCCTGACCCCAGATCGCGCCTCCGACCGAAACAGTCATGACATTCACACGAAGCCAAAGGAGAACCTCAATGGCAAAGCTACGTCACGTCGCCATCCAAGTTAAGGACCACGCCAACGCGGCACAATTCTATGTGGACGCGCTCGGCATGGAGATCGTCGGCCAGACCGATTCGCCGCTCGCTGCCGGCACCTATGTATCCGACGGCACGGTCACGCTGGCGCTCCTCGAATACAAGGCCGACGAATGGGCCGGCCGCAGCAAGGATGACATTGCGATCAACCACATCGGCTTCTGGGTGGAAGACCTCGATGAGCAGAGCGACCTGATCAAGAAGAATGGCGGCACCTTCTTCAAGGAGCTGCCGCTCTCCAAGGATTCGCTCTACTACGAAATGAAGTTCCGCGACCCGAACGGGATCATCTTCGACGTCTCGCACAATGGCTGGGTTGGAGCATCGAAGTGACGAGCCAAACCGATCCGGCGGATGCGCAAGCATCCGCCGGGGCCATCAGCATACGCGGCCTGTCGAAGACGTTCGGGGCACTGAAGGTTCTCGATGACGTCAACTGCACCATCGGCGAGGCGGAGTTCGTCTCGATCCTCGGGCCGAGCGGTTGCGGCAAGAGCACGATCCTCAGGATCATTGCCGGCCTTGTCGAACCCGACGCAGGCGCCGAGCTCCGACTGCTCGGTCAGCCGTACAACGGGCACAGCGACCAGGTGGGCGTCGTTTTCCAGACCCACAACATGCTGCCCTGGCTGACGGTCGAAAAGAACATCAGGCTCAATTGCGAGATCCGCGGCGTCGCGCGCGCTGAGATAGCGCGCCGGGTCGACGAGATCCTGCCGGTTCTCAAACTGGAAGGGTTCCGCGACAAGTATCCGCACCAGATCTCCGGCGGCATGAAACAACGGGCCGCGCTCGGCCAGACACTGATCGCGCAGCCGAAGGTGCTGCTGCTCGACGAACCCTTCGGCGCCCTCGACGCGCTGACGCGCGACCAGCTCAACGTCGAGCTGCTCCGGCTTTGGCAGAAGATCAGGAAAACGGTCGTCCTGATCACGCACAGTATTTCGGAGGCGATCTTCCTGTCGGACCGGGTGCTCGTGATGTCTGATCGCCCGTCGCAAGTGATCAGCGACATCCGCATCGACCTGCCGCGGCCGCGCGATCCGAAGGCAACGCGGGAAGATCCGCGCTTCGGCCAATATGTAACCCAGCTCAGCGCGCTCATGGGCGTGCACTAGACATAATACCTGGAGACCCGAAATATGGACTTGCAACGCTTCCACGGCATGTCGCCGGCCCTGGCAACCCCGTTCACCGCGAACCAGGCGCTCGATCTCGACCGGCTCGATGCGCTGGTCGAGGGGTATCTGTCCTGCGGGGTTCATGGAATTTCGGTTGCGGGCAGCCAGGGCGAATTCTTCGCGCTGGATGAGGCCGAACACATCGCGCTGCTCGAGCGCTGCGTGAAGGCGGTTAACGGGCGGGTTCCTGTGGTGGCCGGTTGCGCGCGCTCGAACCTGACCGAGACACGGCGGGTGCTTGCCGCTGCTGAGAAGATCGGCATCGACATGGCGATGCTGATCACCCCCTATTTCGCGCAGCCGAACCAGGCCGAGCTGGCGGCGCATTTTATCGGCCTGGCCGGGGAGACGAGCCTTCCCGTGCTGCTCTACAACAACCCGCCGCGCACCAGCGTCAACGTCGCTCCGCAAACCCTCGTCTCGGTGATGGACGCGGCGCGGAATGTCGTCGGCATCAAGGATTCGGCAGGCGACATGACGCAGTCGATCGAATATCTGGTGGCAACGGATCGCCGGGCGCTGCTGTTCTCGGGCCGCGACACGCTGACGCTCTCCATGGTCGTCGCCGGCGGACACGGCGCGGTCTCGCCGGCCTGCAACGTCTTTCCGCGTCTCCTGGTCAAGCTCTACGACACCGCCGTCGCTGGCGACCTCGTGGAAGCGCGGCGCATTTCCGACCTTTTGGCGCCCCTGCGCGCGGCCTGGGTTCTCGGTTCCTTTCCGGTCGTCATCAAGGAGGCGATGACGATGGCGGGGCGCAGCGCCGGCCCGACGCGCGCGCCGATCAGTCCGCTCAGTGCAGACGCACGCGCCAGGCTGAAGTCCGTCGTCGATGCGATCATGCCCGAGGAAGAGGCGTTGGCGCCATGAGCTGCGCGACCGGCCTGTTCGGGGCGTTGAGCCCCTGCGCCGAGAACCTGG
Organism: Nitratireductor soli; assembly: GCF_001050155.1. GTDB lineage: Bacteria > Pseudomonadota > Alphaproteobacteria > Rhizobiales > Rhizobiaceae > Nitratireductor > Nitratireductor soli. The sequence goes on along the minus strand of NZ_LFVY01000016.1, from coordinate 2,896 downwards.
TAACGCGCATCTTCCTGGATGCGCGCAGCCAGAACGGCTGGCTCGACACGCCGGTGCTCGATGCGGAGCTGCGTCGGATATGGGCGTTGACGCGATGGGCGCCGACCTCGTCCAACTCGTCGCCCATGCGTGTGAAATTCATCAGGCCGGGTCCCGCGCAGGACAAGCTGCTCGGTTTCGTCGATGAGGGAAACCTTGCCAAGGTGCGGGCCGCGCCGGTCACCGCGATCCTCGGTTACGACCTGGCGTTCCACGAGCATTTCGCGTTCCTGTTTCCGCATCGGCCAACCGTGCGGGAGCGCTTCGCCGGGCCGGAAAACGCAGAGCGCGCGCGCATGGCCGCGATGCGGAACGGAACGTTGCAGGCGGGCTTCTTCATGCTGGCGGCGCGCGCCGTCGGCCTCGACTGCGGGCCGCTGTCGGGATTCGACCACGAGGGTGTCGACCAGGCGTTCTGGCAAGGAACCGAGATCCGCACCAATTTCCTTTGCAGCCTCGGACATGGCGATCCCGAGCGGCTGTTTCCACGTCACCCGCGCTTCGATTTCGATGATGTCTGCGAAATCCTCTGACCCTGGCGCCACGGCCGTCGGCGAGGACGGCGCGCTCCACCTTTCGCTCGGCCGTGTCGGGCTCCAGTCCGGCGCGGTGCTGGACGAGGCGGTCATTGTCGTCAAAACATTCGGCCACCTCAACGCCCGCCGCGACAATGCGGTCGTCATCCCGACCTCGTTCGGTGCCAGCCATCGTGATTTCGAGTGGATGGTGGGGCAGGATTCGCTGTTCGATCCCGCACGCCACTTCGTCGTGATCGCCAATCTGTTCGGAAACGGCCTCTCGACCTCGCCCAGCAACAGCGCTGCCTTCGCGGCCGGCGGGCAATTCCCCCTCGTGACGGCTTATGACAATGCGCTGGCGCAGAAATATGTCCTCGAGCGGTTCTTTGGCGTGCGGCGCATCGCCGTGGCGATCGGCTGGTCCATGGGCGGGCAGGTCGCCTGGCATATGGCTTCGCTGTTTCCGGACGACGTCGCCCGCCTCGTGGCGATCTGCGCCACGGCCAAGACCTCGGCGCACAATCTGGTGTTCCTCGGGGGCGCCAGGGCGGTGCTGCAGACGGACAGCGCCTACGATGCCGGGACCGGCCGCTTCGTGCGGGCGCCGGAGCGCGCCTTGCCTGCACTCGGGCGGTTTTACGCCGGCTGGGCGCTCTCGCAGGCATTCTATCGCGACGAATGCTGGCGGTCATTGGGCTATGACAGCCTGGAGAGCTTTCTGAACGGGTACTGGGAAGCGGCCTTCGCCGAAAGGCATGCCGACAATCTGCTTTCGCACATCGCCACTTGGCAGGCGGCCGATATCGCGGCCAATGATCGCTACCATGGCGATCTGGCAAAGGCGATCAGCGCGGTGCGGGCGCGCGTCCTGCTCATTCCCGCCCGTTCAGACCTCTATTTCCGGGAAACCGATGTGAGGGCCGAGGCATCGCATCTCGATGACATCCGCATCGCACCCTTGGAATCGCCCTGGGGACACAGGGCGGGCAATCCTGTGAACAGCCCTTCAGACCGGGACTTCATCCGCAGCCGGGTGCGTGACTTCATCTCATGCTGACCGCGTCGTTCCATTCCATTGCGGATTGGGGGCTGCTCACAGCGGCGGCATTTGCGGCCGGCGTCCTCAATGCCGTTGCGGGCGGGGGGAGTTTTCTGACCTTCCCCGCCCTCGTCTATGCCGGAGTCCCTCCCGTCATCGCAAATGCCACCAGTGCCTTCGCCGTTACGCCGGGCTATGTCGGCGGTGCCATCGGGTTCCGGAAAGAACTAAAGACACTGGACACCGGCATGCTGCTGCGAATTTGCGCGGCGGGCATCGCGGGAGGCATTATCGGCGGTTTGCTGCTGACGATAACACCTGCCAGCATGTTCAATGCGATCGTGCCGGGCCTGCTGCTCCTCGCGACGGCCATCTTCGCGCTCGGCGAGCGCATGGTTCCGCTCATGAGAGGGGGTGGCATCCCGCCCTCGCTCGGGGTCTTCGTCGTTTCCATCTATGGCGGCTACTTCAATGGTGGCCTGGGAATTGTGCTTCTCGCCCTCTTTGCCCTTTTGGGCATGACCAGCTTGCCGCAGATGAACGGGCTCAAGAACCTCCTGTCGTTCTTTCTTTCATGCGCTTCTCTCGTCGTCTTCGCGCTCGGAGATCTCATCGATTGGCCGCCCGCCGCGCTGATGGCCGTCTTTGCGATCGCTGGAGGATTTGCCGGCGCCAGTGTATCCAGAAAAATTCCAAAATCTCTTTTGCAAACCGGAATAGTAGTAACGGGACTTGCGATGAGCTGCGTGTTTTTCTATCGGCTTTTCTGAGGGGCAGGCCAGTTCTGGAAGGCGACGACACCTATCAGGGCGGAACGGGCATCAGCGGCGGCACGCTTTCGGTCTCGTCCGACGCCGATCTCGGCGCAGCATCGGACGGACTGACCTTCGATGGCGGCACGCTGCAGAACACGGCGGCTTTCACGTCGGCAAGCGCCGACGCTCATGATCACGGCTCAAGGCCAACCTCGCGGTGAGATTCTGAGGATGGCGGCCTTGGTATTGCGACGGTTCTGGACGATCTCATCGTGAAGACGTCCATCCTGGCTGGCAGCCCGCCACCACCCATGCTTGTTGCCGACGACGGTGATGAGGACTTCATCCATGTGCCACATCATTGGGGCTGGGCCGCTTCCTGCGCCGTCGGCGAACGCAGGCGGGGCCGAACCGCATGAACGACGATCGCGTCGTGCATGGTGCGGTGTCTGCTCCCGGCGTCTTCTCAAATGAAGTTGCCATGACAACGCCGCTGAAAGCGTTATGCCATCTGGCCTTCACGCACGCCTTCGGCGAGCCCGCGC
>NZ_LFVY01000015.1 GCF_001050155.1 Nitratireductor soli | reverse complement strand
CGACATGGCGCGGAAGGACGAACCTTCCGCGCCGCCCCCGGCCTCGGCCTTCCAGCCCCCGGCCGATCCTTTGCGCGAAACCCTACGCCGCTGCCAGCAGCTTGGCGAGGCGGCGGCAAGTGACACCGGCTGCCTCGCAGCATGGGCTGAATCCCGCGACCGCTTCCTCGGCCGTGATCGCAGCGAGGCGCGCTGACCATGGGCAACACGGGCGTCATCGACAATTTCCTTGGGGTCTTCACCTCCTACATCGACAGTGGTTTCGGGCTGCTCGGCGGCGAGGTCGCCTTCATCGCCACGACGCTCATCCTCATCGACGTGACGCTTGCCGCGCTCTTTTGGGCATGGGGTGCGGATGACGACATTATCGCGCGGCTGGTCAAAAAGACGCTGTTCGTGGGCGTCTTCGCCTACATCATTTCCAACTGGAACAACCTCGCGCGGATCGTCTTCGAGAGCTTCGCCGGCCTCGGCTTGATGGCGTCCGGCACCGGCTTTTCCGTCGAAGACCTGATGCGTCCCGGCCGTGTCGCCCAGACCGGCCTCGACGCCGGCCGTCCGCTGCTCGACTCAATGTCCGATCTGATGGGCTGGATCGCGTTCTTCGAGAACTTCATCCAGATCGCGTGCCTGCTGTTCGCATGGGCGCTGGTCGTGCTGGCGTTCTTCATCCTCGCCATCCAGCTTTTCGTGACCCTGATCGAGTTCAAGTTGACCACGCTTGCCGGCTTTATCCTGATTCCGTTCGGCTTGTTCGGCAAGACCGCCTTCATGGCCGAAAAGGTGCTCGGCAACGTAGTGTCGTCCGGCATCAAGGTCTTGGTGCTCGCCGTCATCATCGGCATCGGCAGCACCTTGTTTTCGCAATTCACGGCCGGTTTCGGCGGTCAGACCCCGAGCATCGACGACGCCATGGCGATTGTGCTCGCCGCGCTGTCGCTGCTCGGCCTCGGCATCTTCGGCCCCGGCATTGCCAACGGCATTGTTTCTGGTGGCCCGCAGCTCGGCGCGGGCGCGGCCGTAGGCACGGGCCTCGCTGCGGGCGGCATGGTGCTTGCGGGCGGCGCGGCGGCTGGTGGCGGGGCCATGCTTGCCGCGAAGGGCGGCGCTGCTGCCCTGTCCGGTGGAGCCCCGGCTGTTCGAGGCGGCGCGACGGCCGCGGGAGCGGCGACCGCTGCCTATAGCCTTGGCTCGCTCGGCCAGACCGGGGCCGCAGGCGTTGCCTCCGGCCTCGGCGGCGTGGCGCGGGCCGCAGGCTCGGCCGCCATCTCGCCGCTCAAACGCGCAGCTTCCCAAGCTAGCGAAAGCGTCAAGTCCAGCTTCTCCGCTGGCGCAAAGGCCGGCTTCGGTGCGACGGGCGGCATGTCCTCCATGGGCACGGTTGGCAGCGCGAACACCGCCCCGGCAGCCGCAGCACCGACTTCCCCCGTTGGTCCTCCGGCATGGGCGCAGCGGATGCAGCGCCGGCAGGCCCTCAACCACGGCACCACCATGACCGCCCATGCCGTCCGCTCCGGCGACAGCCACGGCTCCGGTTCCTCCGTCAACCTTTCCGAAAGTGACCGCTCATGAGCATCTTCAAACGACCAGCAACCCACTACGGCAAATCGCCGGAACCCGAGACGCCCTATCAGAAGGCCGCGCAGGCATGGGACGAGCGCATCGGCTCGGCCCGCGTGCAGGCGAAAAACTGGCGCTACATGGCGTTCGGCTCGCTGATCCTTTCGGCCGGCTTCGCCTCGGCGCTGGTCTGGCAGTCCGCACGCGGGACCGTGGTGCCATGGGTGGTGCAAGTGGACAATCTCGGGCAGGCGCAGACCGTCGCGCCTGCCAACGCCGACTATCGGCCGACCGATCCGCAGATTGCTTTCCATCTCGGCCGCTTCATCGAGCAGATCCGCGCGATCCCGGCCGATGCCATCATTGTCCGCCAGAATTGGCTTCGGGCTTATGAGTGGACTACGGATCGCGGCGCGGCTGCCTTGAACGACTACGCCCGCGCCAATGATCCCTTTGCGAAGGTCGGCCGGAGCCAAGTCGCCGTCGAGGTCTCGAGCGTCATCCGCGCATCCCCCAACAGCTTCCGGGTAGCGTGGACCGAACGCCATTTCGAGAACGGCCAGCTTTCCACCACCGAACGATGGACCGCGATCCTGACCATCGTGATCCAACCACCGCGCAATGCCGAGCGCCTGCGCGCCAATCCGCTCGGCATCTACGTCAACGCAATTTCTTGGTCGCGGGAGATGAGCCAATGATGACGATCACCCGCACCCCGGCCGTTGCTGCCATGCTGCTTTCGGCCACCATGCTTGCAGGCTGCGCCACCAATCGCCCCCAGCAATGGAGCTATGACGATACCGTGCCGCCGCTGCCGACCGTGCAGGCGGCCGTCACCAACGACACGTCCCGGCCGCTGCATGTCCCACCGGCATGGACCGTGGCGCGGGGCGGCAAGGCTACTGGCACGCCGACCGGCCGCGTCGAGAACGCGAATGCCGCCGCCCGCGTCGAGCCTCGCCGCGAAGGCTATTACAACGCGATCCAGATTTATCCCTGGTCGGAAGGCGCGCTCTATCAGGTCTATGCCGCAGTCGGGCAGATCACCACCATTGCGCTAGAGCTAGGCGAGAGCCTGACCGGAGTGGGGCCGATCGCAGCCGGCGATACCGCACGCTGGATCATCGGCGACACGGAAAGCGGTTCGGGAGCGACGCGTCGCGTGCATGTGCTGGTGAAGCCGACACGCCCGGACATCTCCACGAACCTCGTCATCACCACAAATCGTCGCATCTACATGGTCGAGCTGCGTGCGCGGGAATCGCTTTACATGCCCGCCGTCGCCTGGGCCTATCCTGCGCCACCGGCAGGGCAGCGGCAGGCGGTCCCGACCGCGCCCGTCATCCCGGCCGAGGCTGCGCGGAACTATCGCTACGGCCTGACCGGCGACCGCCCGCCATGGCGGCCGATCTCCATCTTCGACGACGGCCGCCGCGTCTATGTCGTGTTTCCGCGCGGCATCGTGCAGGGCGAAATGCCGCCGATCTTCGTGCTCGGCTCCGATGGTGAGCCGCAGATCGTCAACAGCCGCATCCACCAGAACATCCTGATCGTCGATCGTCTGTTCGGTGCAGCCGAGTTGCGCCTTGGCGGCGGCGACCGTCAGCAGACGGTCAAGATCGTCCGCATCAACCCGACGCGGACGACCACGACAGCCGCGGTGACCACAGGAGAGCCGTCGTCATGAGCGACACCGAAACCAACGCCGCGCCGATGCGGTTGCGCGCCGAACCGCCGCGCGTCATGCGCCTGTCTCGCAAGATGCTCGCCGGCGTTGGCGCGGCAGCGCTGCTCGGCATCGGCGGCGCATTGATCTACGCGCTCCAGACCCGCGATGCGGAACCGGGCGGCGAAGAGCTCTATTCGACCGAGAACCGGCCAACTGCGGACGGACTCTCCGGCCTGCCGCGTGACTATACCGGCCCGGTTCTGGGGCCGGCGCTGCCCGGCGATCTCGGTCGGCCGATCCTCGATGCGCAGAGCCGGGGCCAGCCCGTCGCGCCGCCCGTCATGGCGACGCCCGCCGTCGATCCAGAGGAAGAACGCCGCCGCGCCGAGGAAGAAGCAGCGCGCTTGAGCAACGTGTTCTTCCAGACCAGCCCGCGCTCGGGAACACCCGCCGGAACGGCCATGCCCAGCCATGGAGGACTCGACCTCGGCGGACAGCCTGTGACGCAGAACCGGCACACGGCTTTCCTCAATGGACCCGTGGACCGGCAGACCGTCGCGCCAGATCGGATCACGCCACCAGCATCGCCCTACATCCTTCAGGCCGGAGCCGTGATTCCGGCCGCGCTCATCACCGGCATCCGTTCCGACCTTCCGGGCCAGATCACGGCGCAAGTGACCGAGAACGTCTATGACAGCCCGACCGGCAGCCTGCTCCTGGTCCCGCAGGGAACACGCATCATCGGCCAATACGATGACGGCGTGACCTTCGGCCAGCGCCGCGTCCTGCTTGTTTGGAATCGCCTGATCCTGCCGGGTGGCCGTTCCATCGTTTTGGAGCGCCTGCCGGGCGCGGATGCCAGCGGCTACGCCGGCCTTGAGGATGGCGTCGATTACCATTGGTGGGATCTGATGAAAGCGGCTGGCCTCTCCACGCTGCTCGCGGTCGGAACCGAACTTGCCACCGGCGACGAGGACCGGCTGATCCGAGCGATCCGCGACGGGGCGCAGGATACCGTCAATCAGGCGGGCCAGCAGATCGTTCAGCGTCAGTTGCAGGTCGCACCGACGCTGACCATCCGGCCGGGCTTCCCGGTCAGGATCATCGTCACCCGCGACCTTGTGTTCGAGCCGGCAGGAGGTTGACCATGACCAAGCTGAAACTCGGCCCGCTGCCCGACGACAAACCCGTGAAGGTCACGGTGGAGTTGTCCGCGCCGCTTCACCGCGATCTGGTCGCCTATGCCGAGGTGCTGGCCCGCGAGAGCGGCCAGCCCGCCGCCGATCCGGTCAGGCTGATCGTGCCCATGCTGGAGCGGTTCATCGCCACGGATCGCGGGTTTGCAATGGCCAGACGAACGCGGCCCATCGCCAAGGTCACTGACGAACAATGACCGGTCGTGAAGCTAGTCGGCTGACCAAGAAGCCCAGCCGTCGAGTGGAAAGCAAAGACTTGCCTAGAGGAATCGACGGTGCGATTCTGAAGCTCGCGCGGGTTCTTGCACGCCAAGCAGCCAGAGAAGACCATGCGCGCCAACAAGCAAGGAGCGCATGTCATGACGAAACGCGCGGCCATTTACGCGAGATTTTCCACCGACCTGCAAAATGAACGGTCGATCGAGGATCAGGTCACTCTCTGCAGGAAGCATGCCGCAGAGCAAAATCTCACAGTCGTTGCGACCTACGAGGACAGAGCCCGTTCTGGTGCCTCGGTCTTCGGACGCGAAGGCCTCGTTCAACTCATGGATGCAGCCCGCGACGGTGCGTTTGACGTCTTGGTCATCGAGGCGCTCGACAGACTCTCACGCGACATGGAGGACCTGGCGGGTATCCACAAGCGCCTGTCCTTTCTCAACATAGAAATCCGCGCGGTGCACGATGGCGTCGCCAATACGGTTCTCGTTGGTCTCCGCGGACTGGTCGGCCAACTCTATCGCGAAGACAACGCGCATAAGATTCGTCGCGGACAGGCTGGACGTGTCGGTCAGGGCCTCAACGCTGGCGGCCTGACCTACGGCTACGCTCCGGTTCCGGGCGAGCCAGGAAAGAGGCAGATTGTCGAAGAAGAGGCAGAAATCATCCGCCGCATCTTCGACGAATATGTCGCCGGGCGCACGCCACGTGACATCGCGCGCGACCTCAACCGCGACAATGTTCCGCCTCCGCGCGGCACGAAATGGAACGCTTCGACGATCAACGGTAACGTGCAGCGCGGCACCGGCATCCTGCAAAACGAGCTCTATAGCGGTCGGCTTGTCTGGAACAAGGTGCGCATGGTGAAGGACCCCGACACCGGCCGTCGTGTGTCTCGCCCCAACCCGAAGGAGGAATGGCAGTCGTCCGACGTTCCTGAACTCGCGATCGTCAATCGCGAACTTTTCGAGCAGGTACAGGCGCGCAAACGCGAACGAAGCTTAGATCTCCCGCACTATCATCGCCGGCCGCGCCACATGCTTTCGGGGCTGCTTCGTTGTGGCGCCTGTGGATCGGGCATGTCGACCAACGGCAAGGATAAGTCGGGCCGTATCAGGATCAGGTGCTCAGCGGCAACGGAAAGCGGGTCGTGTCCAGACCCGAAGACCTTCTATCTCGAAACCGTGGAAACGGCCGTTTTGGCGGGGCTGCGGGCCGAGATGAAGAGCCCTAAGGTGCTGGCAGAATACGTGAAGACCTATCACGAGGAGCGCAAGCGACTATCGGCGGAGGCCGACGCCAATCGAATTCGGCTTGAGCGCCGTGCCGATAAGCTCAAGCGCGAGATCGACCGGTTGGTCGATCATCTCGCCAAGGGCATCGGGGATCCCTACGTGATCGGTCCGCGTTCGACGGAACTCTACCATGAGCGCGAGGCGGTTCTTGCAGAACTGACAAAAGCCCCACCTGCCTTCGAGGTTGTATCGCTGCACCCCGCTATCCTGAAGCGCTATGAAGAGCAACTCGACGCCCTGCAACACGCGCTGACGGCAGGCATGCGGTCGGGCGACCGGGAATGCGCGGAAGCCATACGGGACCTCGTCGAGACGGTTACCGTCTACCGCGATCCCTCCGAACCCGGCGCCGTCGAGATGGAGATTGCAGGGCGCCTGAATTCGATCCTTGGCGAGCGCGCTTACCCCAATGGGGTCAAACGGGTGTGGGGATTGGTGGTAGCGGAGGAGGGATTCGAACCCCCGACACAAGGATTATGATTCCTCTGCTCTAACCGACTGAGCTACTCCGCCGCCGCAGGGCCTGGATGCGCAAATGCGCTTCGGTTGGTCAAGGCCTCGTCAAGACGCGCGGATATAAGGTCGCGCCGGCGAATGTGTCAAGCGCGCTTGCCCGTTTCGCCAAGGAATTTGTCGCCGGCGGCGATATCCCTTAAGGGATTGTCGATCAATGGGGCGGTAGGGTTGAGTCACGGGGGCCGCGTCTATATGTGTGTGCAGCGCCGAGTTCTTGGGCGAAGGATTTTATGAAACCGCGTATTGCAGTCCTGGGATGTGGCTATTGGGGCTCGAACCACATCCGCACGCTTAAGTCTCTCGGGGTGCTTGCCGCCGTGTCCGATGCCAATCAGGCGCGGGCCGAGGGCTTCGCCAGCGAACATGATTGCGTGGCGGTGGCACCCGAAGCCCTGTTCGAGCACGCCGAGATCGATGCCCTCGTTCTTGCCCTGCCGCCGCAATTCCATGCCGATTATGCCATCCGCGCCATGCAGGCGGGCAAGGACGTGCTGGTGGAAAAGCCGATCGCGCTGACGGTCGCCGATGCGGAGCGGGCGGTGGCCGTGGCGCATGAAACCAAGCGCATCATCATGGTCGGCCACGTGCTGCGTTTCCACCCGGCCTTCGAAAAGCTGAAGGCGCTGATCGACCAGGGCGATCTGGGCGAGGTGCGCTACATGCACTCGCACCGGCTGGGTCTCGGCAAGTTCCACACCGAGAATGACGCCTTGTGGGATCTGGCGCCGCACGATCTGTCAATGATCCTGGCGATCACCGGCGTGCCGCCCGTCGAGGTGCGCGGCGAGGGCGCGGCGCTGCTCGACAATCTCAGCGATTTCGCCCATCTGCACATGCGCTTTCCCGACGGCCTGCGCAGCCATCTGTTCACCTCGCGCCTCAATCCCTATCGCGAGCGCCGGCTGACGGTGGTCGGCGACAAGGCGATGGCCGTGTTCGACGATGTGGAGGGCTGGGGACGCAAGCTGGCCGTCTACCGGCACGCCGTCTGGCAGGACAGCGGGCAATGGGCCTTCACCACCAATGAGCCGACCTATGTGGCTGTCGAGGAAGGCATGCCGCTGACGCGCGAACTCGAGCATTTCGTCCATTGCGTCGAGACGCGCTCCGCGCCGCGCACCACCGGCGAGGAAGCGATCGAGGTGCTGCGCATCCTGACCGCCGGTTCCGTCATCCACGGCTAGACCGGTTCAGCGTTTCATAGAAACGCTGAACCGGTCTATCTGTTTGTTTTTCCGCATTCATGCGGACGTCAGGTGAAACCACCTGACTGCAAAATGCTCTGAGCCGCTTCCATGCGCGGCGGAATCAACCCGCGCCGTGATCTCCCCGCCAGGCTCGTGCTTGCCAAAAGTGCTCTGGATCAGGCGTCCTGCGCGGCCATCGCCGCCAGGCGGGTCAGTTGCGCCTCGGCCTCGACGCCACGCTCCGAGCGCTCGATGAAACCGCCGCCCAGCACGCGCGCCTCGTTGCCTTCGTCCGAATAGAGAACGCAAGCCTGGCCCGGCGCCACGCCGGCCTCGCCCTCGGTCAGCTCGACCCAGGTGGCGCCTTCGGCATGATGCAGCACCGCTGGACGGGGCGGGCGCGTCGAGCGCACCTTGGCGAACACCTCGATGCCGCCGGCCGGCAGGTTCGCCAGCGCGTCGTCGCCCAGCCAGTTGACCTGGCGCAGAACCACCTTGTGCGTTTCCAGCGCCGCGCGCGGGCCGACGATGACGCGCGCGCGGGCGGCGTCGAGATGCACGACGTAGAGCGGTTCGCCGGCGGCCACGCCGATGCCGCGCCGCTGGCCGATCGTGTAGTGCATGACGCCCTCGTGCCGGCCAAGGGTGCGGCCGTCGAGGTGGACGATGTCGCCGGGTGTCGCGGCCTCCGGCTTCAATTTGCCGATGATGTCGGAATATTTGCCGCGCGGCACGAAGCAGATGTCCTGGCTGTCCTGCTTGGCGGCGACGGAAAGGCCCATCTCCTCGGCGATGGCCCGCACTTCCGGCTTCGACAGGCCGCCCAGCGGGAAGCGCAGATAGTCGATCTGCTCCTGGGTGGTGGCGAACAGGAAATAGCTCTGGTCGCGGTCGGCGTCGACCGGCCGCGTCAGGGCGCGGTGGGCGCCATTGGCACGGCTGCGGATATAATGGCCGGTGGCCAGCGCGTCGGCGCCCAGTTCGCGCGCCGTCTCCAAGAGATCGGCGAATTTGACGGTCTGGTTGCATGACACGCACGGGATCGGCGTTTCGCCTGCCACATAGCTCTGGGCGAACGGGTCGATCACCGCCTCGCGGAACCGCTGCTCGTAGTTCAGCACATAGTGCGGGATGCCCAGGGTCTCGGCGACACGGCGCGCATCGTCGATGTCCTGGCCGGCGCAGCAGGAGCCCGGCCGGTGCGCGGCCTCGCCATGATCGTAGAGCTGCAGGGTCACGCCGACCACGTCAAAACCCTGTTTCGCCAGGATGCCGGCGACCACGGAGGAATCGACGCCGCCCGACATCGCCACGACGATGCGGCAGTCCTGCGGGCGTCCGGGCAGGTCTAGGCTGTTCATGCGCTTGGTCTTCTTTGTCGCTGCAATGGCGGATTACATGTCAATGCGGCGAATATAGGTCAAGGCCGGCCTGTTCGCCACCGCCACCGCGTGGCAAAGCGTTAACCTGTTCAACGCCTTGTGGCAATTGGCATTGCGGACGAAATCAATCCAATTTGAGCCAAATCAGAGGCTAAATCCTAACGCCGGATTCATGTCCGTTACTTTATGCTTACCATGTGCTTAGGCAAATTTTAAAGCCGGCACACTAGTTTGTCATCTGGGTCTTGAGTTCAGGTAGAGAGTACAATGACCGAAATGGTTCGACCGCGCGTAAAATATGTCATCGGGCCGGATGGTAGTCCGCTGACGATAGCGGATTTGCCGCCGACCAACACGCGCCGGTGGGTGATCCGCCGCAAGGCGGAAGTCGTTGCCGCGGTCCGTGGCGGCCTTCTGAGCCTGGAAGAGGCTTGCAATCGTTATCGGCTGACGGTCGAGGAATTCCTCTCCTGGCAGGCGTCGATCGACGATCATGGTCTGGCCGGCCTGCGCACGACCCGCATCCAGCAATACAGGCATTGAGCCGATCATCTCCCGCTATGCACGCCTGATCGCCCACACGGCGCAATAGTCTGCGCCCCATTGCATTGACCCGCTTGCGTGGTTCGACAAGCTCACCATGAGGGAGGTGGGTGCTTGCAAAACCCGCTCGCCGCGTCGCGGCCAGCCTCCCTGCAAAGCCCAACCTCCCTCATGGTGAGCTTGTCGAACCACGCACAGCACTGTTGCCACAAGATCAAGCACGACCGAAATCGGTATTGCGAGCTTTCATCACAAGCAATTTCGTCCGTCCGCCGCGTTTCCGGCGATCTCGCTCCCGATGCCTTCAACTCTCAAAAGCGCATGCCAGCGTGCGTGCCGCGACAATTCCGTTGGTCGACGCGGCATAACGCAAAAAAGCGGGGGCCGCGATCCCCGCCTGGCATTGCAGATCGTCTCGAATATCCGGTGCTTGGCTCAGCCGGTCATGGCGCGCGAGGCGACCGCGTCGGAGCGGCCCTTGGCGTCGCGGTTTTCCAGCGCCTCGGCCTTGGCCAGTTCGGCTTGCGCCTCGGCAAGTTCCGTGTCCGCGCTTTCGCGCTGCTGGACGAGTTCGGCCTGCGACGTGCGCAGATTGTCGCGGCGCAGGCGTGCCGCCTTGGCAAAGGTCGGATAGGCGAAATGATTGAGATCGGTGATGCCGGCCTTGGTTTCCTCGGAAACGATCTGGGCTTCCAGTTCGGCCGCCATGCGATCGAATTCGGCGATCATCGAATCCAGCTGGTCCATGCGCCGCCGCTTCTCATTTACCTGAAACAGCTTCAGTCGAACGAGGTTTTCACGCGACTTCATCATTCATACTCCCAGAATACGCAGGTACCAGCGCCGATCCGCCGCTGCCCAACCCTCTCAACCGTCGTCCCGCAGGCCCCGCTTGCCGGTTAAACTTGGAAAACAAATTCCTAAGATTCGGCGGTTACGGTAACCATTCGTTTACGGGCATTGTTAATCATACGGGTGATGGCTTAAGGCACGGTAAAGATTGTGTCGGGGGCAAAGCATCGACCGGTTTAGTTCAAGGGTCGCTTAGCGTCGATTGCTGAGGCGGGCGGAGATTTTTGCTGGTGGATGATTCACCATTGGATTCAAATAGGTGGCCTGAAAAGCTGAAAGATGTTCGTGGCGCTTGCCAGAGGGAATTAGATTTTGTTAACCATTAACTGGCAGCCTCCGATTCAGGCAATCACTGCTCCGGTGCCGGATGCCTGCCAGGCCGGTTCGGCGGCGGAAAGGGGAATAACATGCGCGTTTTGCTGATTGAAGACGACAGTGCGACCGCACAAAGCATCGAACTGATGCTGAAGTCGGAGAGCTTCAACGTCTATACGACGGACCTTGGGGAAGAGGGCGTCGATCTCGGCAAGCTCTATGATTACGATATCATCCTGCTCGATCTCAATCTGCCCGACATGTCGGGATACGAGGTCCTGAGGACGCTGCGCCTCTCGAAGGTCAAGACGCCTATCCTTATTCTCTCCGGCATGGCCGGCATCGAGGACAAGGTGCGTGGCCTCGGCTTCGGCGCCGACGACTATATGACAAAGCCGTTCCACAAGGACGAGCTGGTGGCGCGCATTCATGCCATCGTGCGCCGTTCCAAGGGCCATGCCCAATCGGTCATCACCACCGGCGAACTGATCGTCAACCTCGACGCCAAGACCGTCGAAGTGGCCGGCCAGCGGGTCCATCTGACCGGCAAGGAATATCAGATGCTGGAGCTGCTCTCGCTGCGCAAGGGCACCACGCTGACCAAGGAAATGTTCCTCAACCATCTCTATGGCGGGATGGATGAGCCGGAACTGAAGATCATCGACGTGTTCATCTGCAAGCTCAGGAAGAAGCTCGACGCGGCTTCCGGCGGGCAGAACTTCATCGAAACCGTCTGGGGCCGCGGCTATGTGCTGCGCGAGCCCGAGGAAATTCGCGAAAGCGCCTGAACGAACCCTCTTTCCGCTTAAAGAAAGCCTGGCATGCAGCCGGGCTTTTTTTCTTGGTCGGTCACGCGTGCCTGTCCGCGGCCCATCGCGCGGTGCGGTTCATCATGCGGCAAAGCGGAACTCGCGAAAATGCTCCAGCAATTGCGCGCGGGTGAAGGGTTTCAGCATGTAGCCCTTGGCGCCGGCGCGCTTGGCGCGCATGATCGCGCCGAGATCCAGTTCGCTCAGGCAAAGCAGGATATGCGGCTTGAAATCGGCGGGCAGGGCCATCAGCCGGCGCACCAGGTCGCTCGAATCCATGTCCGGCAGCGAGCTGTCGACGATGATGATGTCGGCCATTTCGTGCGCCGACATGTCGATGGCTTCCTGGCCGTTGGCGGCTTCGGTCACCATCATATCGGCGCTCGCCAGGATTCGCTTGGCGACTTTGCGGATCACGCTCGAATCATCGACGATGAGGCAGCGAGCCATCTCCATAACCTCTTATTCATCGGCGCATCGGCGCGAGAACCGTAAAAATCGCGGTCACGGGGCACGCTGCGTCGGAAAAATCCTCTGGCGTCTTCACCGACGAACGGCAGACGAGAGGGAGTATGGCGCGTTCTGGTAAACCCTCCGCAAAGACTTATGGTAAAAGTTTCGATACGGAATTGTTTTTCGGACGGCCCATTCGCTGAAGCATTTTGCAGTCAGGTGGAATCACCTGACGTCTGCACAAATGCGGAAAACGAGAAGATTGAGTGTCCCTTGTGCGTGCGATCGACGCATGCGCTCTCCTTGCCGGTCAGGCGCCGGCGCTGAGAATGATCTCTTCGGCGGTGGCGCGGATGTTGATCTGCATGCCGGTTTCCCTGGCCAGGAGCAACGTGTAGTAGAATTGCACGCTGTGGGCGTCGATCGGTTCTTCCGGGCGGCCGCCCGAATGCAGCTCCAGGAATTTCGGCGGCACGCGCAGCATCGGGCCTTCGGCGGCGATGGTGAAGGCGGGGTTGCTACCCTCGGCCTCCAGCGCCACGCGCAGCCGGCCGCCGCGCGGGATCGCCGCGTTGGCGACGAGCACCAGGTTGAGCAACAGCTTGACCTGGTTCTTCGGCAGCAGCGCGCGCACGCCCGTCCATTCGAGATCCGGTTTTTCATTGGCGAGAAAAGCGGTGGCGACCGCCTGGGCGTCGCCCGTGTCGATCTGCATGCCGGCCGAGCCTGCGGCGCCAAAGGCGATGCGGGCGAACTGCAGGCGCGCCGAGGCGTTGACCGCGCTGGCGCGGATCAGCCTCATCGCGTCCTCGTCAGCGCCGCCCTCGTCGAGAAGTTCCAGCCCATTGTTGATGGCGCCGACCGGCGAAATGATGTCGTGGCACACGCGGCTGCACAAAAGAGCGGCAAGATCGGGCGCGCTCAGGGAGAGAAGTTCGGACATGGTCACCTGTCCTCCAGATGTTGTTGCCAAATAAAGCCGCAATCCCACCCGAAGCGGTGATTTTGGCGGGGTCTTTGCTCTCGCGATGCCCGGGCGATCTTCCCGCGGTGTCGCGCCGAAATCCGGGATCGGCCTGCGAGCGAATCAGATCGTGGAACGCGCCGTCTTTGGTTACACAGGCCCGACAATCGCGGCAACAGCTTGGCGGCTATAGCATCGGCCCGAAAATCGGAATCGATTTTCGGAAAGCACGATGCATAGATTCAAAATGCTGGATCGTCCTTCCTGCGTCCGAATGAACGCACGGCGCTCCAATGCGGCGCCGGGGCCGGGTTTTGCCGGCAACCAGGAGGGGAAACGGCCATCGACCCGCCATGTTTGCAGACGAGGTTAATGGTTGGAAAAGATTCGCGGTCTATTTTTAGGAAATCGTGGCTCGTTGCGGGGCGGCGGGAGAGGCGTCGGCCGATTGCCGCGCGCCCCCTCACGGACGGAGATTTGTATATGCCTGTGATAGCGTTTTGCAGTCAGACGGCGTCGCATGGCGGCGGTGTGGATGCGGAAAACAAACCGGTCGCGCACCGTTCGCGGCTGTTCGGCTGGGCGCGGCACGTCGGTGCCGCCTTGTTCCTGCTCACCCTTGGCGTCGCCTTCCTGTCGGCGGGGTCGGCGGCGCGTGCCGACAATGGCTATACGGCGCAGGAGATCGTCGATGCCGGGCACGGCTTCTTCGGCGCGACCACCGGCGGATTGGCGACCGTCGTCGAAAAAGTGTTCTCGTCCTATGGCCTGCCCAACGGCTACGTGTTGGGCGAGGAGGCGTCCGGCGCATTCGTCGGCGGCCTGATCTACGGTGAAGGCAAACTGCACACGAAGAATGCCGGGGATCATCCGGTGTATTGGCAGGGCCCGTCGATCGGCTGGGATTTCGGCGGCAACGGATCGCGCGTGATGATCCTCGTCTACAATCTGAATTCGGTCGATGCGCTGTACAAGCGCTTTGCCGGTGTGGCCGGCTCGGCCTATCTGGTGGCGGGCCTCGGCTTCAACGCCTTGAAGAACAACGACATGGTCCTGGTGCCGATCCGCACCGGCGTCGGTGCGCGGCTGGGCGTCAATCTCGGATATCTGAAGCTGACCCCCGGTCCCACCTGGAACCCGTTCTGATTGCCGGGAAACTGCGTTAAAACAAGGCGCCCGTGTAGCGTCATATGCGCCGGGCGATGACGCCCGGGCCGGCGCGGCTTGACGCGCCGGGGTTTTTGCGTGACGCAAGGGAGAGGCCCGCATGTGGGTCGGTTGCTTGCTTCCGTAGTGAGACAGGTTTGCGCGGTGATCCAGACCATACTGCTTTTCCTCCTGGGGTTTTTCTCCGCCGGCTTCCTGGCGTTGCTGGCGGCGCCGCTGTTCTGGCGGCGCGCGGTTCATCTCACCACCAAGCGCATCGAAGCCTCCATGCCTTTGTCGGCCAATGAGCTGGAGGCCGAGAAGGATCGGCTGAGGGCGGGGCACGCCATGGCCGCGCGTCGGCTGGAAATGAACATCGAGGCGCTGAACCGGAAGACATCGACGCAATTGGTCGAGTTGTCGCGCATCGGCGAGGAGGCGAAAACCCTTGCCGAGGCGCGCGCCGCGCAGGACGAGGCGATCGCCGCGTTGCGCGGCGAGACGGCCGAGCAGTCCGCCGCGCTCGACCAGGCGGCCCGGACCATCGCCGACCTGTCGGATCGCCTCGAGGCGGCTCTGGCCGAGTTGGAGGCGCGCGGCAGCGCGCTCGAACGGCTCGAGGAAATGCACGAGGAGGAGCGCCTTGCGGCAAGCAGCCGGCAGATCGAGTTGGCGGCGCGCGAAACCGACGTGCGCAAGCTGGAAGACGAGTTGAGCGCGGCGCGCAACCAGCGCAAGGAAGCCGTGCGCGGCATGCGCGAGGCCGTCGCCGCGCACAAGCAGGCGGATGCCAGGTTGCGGGTGGAGGAAAAGCGCAACGCCGACCTGCAAAGGAAGCTGGAGAGCCAGATGACCGCCCTGTCCAATGAGCAGGAGAAGCTGGAGCGGCGCGAAAGCGAGGTGGCCCGTTTGCGCAAGGAAACCAAGGAAATGAGTGCTGCAAGCCTGTCGGCGGACGCTGCCAAGCGGCTGCGCGCGGCGGAAGAGGAGCGCGACCGGCTGGCGATGGAACTGGCCGACAAATCCTTGCAGATGCGCAGCCTCATGGCCGGCAGCGGCTCAACCGGCGCAACCAGCGCTCCGGCAGGTGTGTCTTCCGCCGAGCGGGAAAAACTGCAAGCGCGCCTTTCGACGCTTCTCAAGGAAAACAAGAAGCTGCGCGGCGCATTGCAGGCGGCGGGCGACAAGACCGCGCCTGGCCATGGCGGCAGTGATGCGGGGGGCGATGACGCGGCCTTGCGCGAACAGATCGCCAGCCTGGCGGCCGAAGTGGTCAGCCTGACGGCGGCGCTGGAGGGCACCGGTTCGCCCGTCGACCAGGCGCTGTCGGCCATGCAGGATGCGGCCTCCGGCGCGCATCCCCTCAGCCTTGCCGACCGCATCCGCGCCCTGCGCGAGGCGGCCGGTAACCGGTAACAAGTGATTTCTGTCTAGTTCTACTGTTTTTTCACGCTGGCGCCCTGTCGCACCTGTAATGCTAGGCTCCCGCCCGCCACAGCCGGTGCAGCGCGATCGCCGAGGCGGCCGCCACGTTGAGGCTGTCGAAATCCTCCATCATGGCGATGCGCGCCGTCGGCAGGCGATGCATCAATTCCGCCGACAGGCCGTCTCCCTCGCTGCCGAGGAACAGCGCCTGGCGGTCGGCGCGCCGCACATCGGCGATGTCCTGCGTGCCGCGCGGGCTTAAGCCCAGAAGCGAAAACCCGCGTGCGTCAAGCGCTTCGGCCAGCCCCTCGGCTTCAGCGAAGCGGGCGAACGGCACTTTCAGCGCCGCCCCCACCGAGACGCGGATCGCCTTGCGGTAGAGCGGGTCGCAGCAATCCTCGGTCAGGAGAACGGCGGCGGCGCCGAACGCGGCCGCGTTGCGGAAGATCGACCCCATATTGTCATGGTTGGCAATGCCCGACAGGGCGACGACCAGCGCCGAGCGGGGCAGGGCGTCGAGCAGCGCGGCGCCGTCGGTGTCCGGCTTCCGGCCGACGGCCAGGACGCCGCGATGCATTTCGAAGCCGGCGATCGCGTCCATCACCGCCGCGCCCGCGACATAGACCGGCACATCGGCGGGGATGCGGGCGATGAGCTCGCCGAGCCCCGCCACCCGGTTCTCACGCAAAAATACGCTTTCGGCCGCAAAGCGGCTGGTCGAGAACAGCACGTTGAGCACCACGCGCCCCTCGGCGACGAAGCGGCCCTGGCGGCCGACCAGGTCGCGCTCGCGAATGTCGCGATAGGCGGCGATGCGCGGATCGTCGGCGTCGTCGATCTCGATCAGCGCGCGTGTCATCCGCCAAGGCCCGCGCGGGCCTCCTTGGCCATCGCCACCAGCATGGGGCGCATTTGGCCGGCATCGGTCAGCGGTTCGGCGAAGAAGATGCGCCGCGTCTCGTCGCCGAGCGCCAGGTCGATGCCGTCCGGGTCGATGCCGGTCAGTTGCCATTTGCCGGCGGGGCCGCCGGCGAAGTGGCGCGCATAGTTTTCCACGGCGTCCGCATGGTCGCTGTTCATATGGGCGATGGCGCCGTGTTCGGCCTCGGCCAGCGCGGCGAGCGCCGGGCTATCGGTCAGCAATTCGTCGCGCAGCAGGCGATAGGCGCGGGCAAAGCCGCCATTGAGCAGGGCGGCGTCCGGTTCCAGGCGATACAGGGCGAAGTCGGGAAAGCCGATATAGAGCTTCGCCTTCGGATGACGGGCGAGGTAGCGGCGCTCGGCGCGAAGCTGCGCGTCGCTGCCGCGTTCGAGCTTGCGAGCCGTTGCCTTCAGCGACAGGCGGGGGTGCGCCAGCGGGTCGCCTTTTCCCGGTTCGCCGAGAAGCAGCGAGCAGCGCGGTTCGGCTTCCAGTCCCTTCGTATGGGCCGAAAGGCCGGAGACGAGGATCAGCGGCGCGCCATCCATGTCCGTTGCGGTGGCGACGCGCGTGGCGAAGGGGGCGCCGTCCTCCGGGTCGAGCGTCGCCAGGGCGGCGAAGCGGGCGGCACGCAAAAGGGTTCTGGCAAGCCTGATGGCCGCCGCGTCGGTTTCCAGGAGGACGTCTTTTTTCGCTTCGCTCATCTTCGCCTCAATTGGTTGAAGCGTCTCCATCGCCGATGATGCCGTCGGCTGCAAGTCTCTCGGCGTCTTCCGGCGTGATGCCGAAGCGGGCGAGCGCGGTTGCCGGCCGGGCCGGCTCCGACACGGCGCCCGGCGTGCGCGAAAAGCGCGGCGCGGGGGCAGGCCGGGTAAACCCGTCGCGTGCCGCATGGGTGTCGCGGGCGCGATTGTGTGGATGCCCGGCCGCCTCCTTGAGCGACAGGACCGGCGCGACGCAGGCATCGGTCTCGGCAAACAGCGCCGCCCAGGCGTCGCGCGGCTTCTCACTGATCCTGGCTGCAATGGCGGCGCGCATGTCCGGCCAGCCCGCCTGATCGTATTGTGCCTGGGCGAAGCGCGCTTCGAGCGGCAGCAGGCGGGCGAACTCGGCGAAGAATTGCGGCTCCAGGCAGGCAACCGCCACGTGCCCGCCATCGGCGGCCTCGTAGGTGTCGTAGAAGGGCGCGCCGCCGTCGAGCAGGTTCTCGCCGCGCTGCTGCCGCCAGAAGCCGGTGGCGGCGAAGCCGAAAAACGGTGCGGCCAGCATCGATGCGCCGTCGATCATGGCCGCGTCGACCACCTGTCCCTTGCCCGACTGCGCGCGCTCGACGAGCGCCGCCAGCACGCCGGCGATCAGGAACATCGTCCCGCCGCCATAGTCGCCGACGAGATTGAGCGGCGGCGCGGGCGGCGCGTCCTTGCGGCCGATCATCGAAAGCACGCCGCTATAGGCCAGATAAGTGAGGTCGTGGCCGGCGCGGGCGGCGAGCGGCCCCTCCTGGCCGAACCCGGTCATGCGGCCGTAGACGAGGCGCGGATTGCGCGCAAGCGCCACATCCGGCCCGGCGCCCAGCCGCTCCATCACGCCGGGGCGAAAGCCCTCGATGAGCACGTCGGCGCCCCCGATCAGCTTCAGGAGCAGGGCGCGGCCCTCGTCCGTCTTCAGATCGAGCTTCAGGATCTCCCGTCCATGCCGGTCGAGGTCGTATTGCGGCGGCACGTTCAGGAAGGCGCGCGCCGCGTCCTTGCGCTCGACGCGCAACACCTGCGCGCCCATCTCGGCCAGCATCAGCCCGGCGAGCGGCACCGGTCCCAGTCCCGCCATTTCCATGATCGCCAGGCCGGCCAGAGGTCCCTTGCGCGCGTCGTCCATGCCCGTCCTATCGGGGCGCCATGCGGATGGCGCCGTCGAGGCGGATCGTCTCGCCGTTCAGCATCTGGTTCTCGACGATGTGGCAGGCGAGGCTGGCATATTCGGAAGGTTCGCCGAGCCGTGGCGGGAACGGCACCTGTTGGCCGAGCGATGCCTGGGCGTCTTCCGGCAGGCCAGCCATCATCGGCGTCTTGAAGATGCCCGGCGCGATGGTGCAGACGCGGATGCCGGCGCGCGACAGGTCGCGGGCGATCGGCAGGGTCATGCCGACAATGCCGCCCTTCGACGAGGAATAGGCGGCCTGGCCGACCTGGCCGTCGAAGGCGGCCACCGAGGCGGTGTTGATGATGACGCCGCGCTCACCGCCCTCGAGCGGGTCCAGCTCCTGCGCCTTTGCGGCAAACAGGCGGATCATGTTGAACGAGCCGATCAGATTGATCTCGATGACCTTGCGATAAAGGTCGAGCGGGTGCGGGCCGTCCTTGCCGACCGTCTTGACGGCGATGGCGATGCCGGCGCAATTGACGAGGATGCGTGGCCCGCCGAGCTTCTCGCTCACCGTCCTGATGGCGTTCTCGCCATCCTCGGCGCTGGTCACGTCGCATTTGACGGCGATGCCGCCCAGATCGGCCGCCACGTTCTCGGCCCGCTCCATGCCCACATCGGCAATCGCGATCTTCGCGCCCTTCGCCGCCAGCGCCCGCGCCGTGGCCTCGCCAAGCCCCGAGCCGCCGCCCGTGACGATCGCAACAATGCCGGATGGATTCATGAACTGGTCTCCCTTGGGTTAAGATGCGGGCACAGTAGCGGGGCTTCTCGCATCGGGGAAGGTGGAACAAAGAGCGACGGTTGACGCTCATCCGACGGTTCCCTTCGTCACCCCGGAAGCCCGTGAGGGCTATCCGGGGCCTATTGGACGAGCAACGTAAAGCGCTACCCGGTTCTCACCTTGGCGCATGTCGGCACTGCCCCGCCCGCTGCGGAGAACGTCCGCGCTTCTCAATGGGTCCCGGCTCTCGCTTCGCTCGGCCGGGATGACGAAGGGGGTGTCGTTCCCACACTACCGCCTGATCACCGCCCTCAGCACATCGCGGATGCCGATGGCGCCGACAAAGCGCGAGGCCTCGTCGAACAGCGCGACCGGTGCGGTCTGCGACTGGTGCATGGCCTGCATCACCGTCTTCAGCGGCGTGCCGGCGGTGGCCCAATAGACCTTCGGCCTGTCTTCCGGCATCTTCTCCATGTTGTCGCAGGAGACCCAGATGGCCGGCGCGCCATTGCGCTCGGCGTCGATCACCAGCATGTTGGCGTCGAGCTTGAAGCGGGTCGTCTGGCGACGGTCGAGCCACATCCAGCCGTCGCCCGCCGCCTCCAGGTCGCGCACGTCGCGCATCACGTTCCACGCCGTCAGCACCGAGAGCGGGTTCACATTGGCGATGAAGTCGCGGACGTAATCGTTTTCCGGCCGCAGGACGATGTCCTCCGGCGTGCCGGTCTGGACGATGCGGCCACCCTCCATGATCGAGATGCGGTTGCCGATCTTCAGGGCCTCCTCCAGATCGTGGCTGACGAAGAGGATCGTCTTCTTCAGCCGGTCCTGGAGTTCCAGCAGCTCGTCCTGCAGCTTGGTGCGGATCAGCGGATCGAGCGCCGAGAAAGGCTCGTCCATCAGCAGGATCGGCGCCTGTGTGGCGAAGGCGCGGGCGAGGCCGACGCGCTGCTGCATGCCGCCGGACAATTCGTGCGCGTATTTGCCGGCCCAGTCGGTGAGATGCACCAGTTCGAGCTGCGCCATGACGCGCTCGGTGCGCTCCCTGGCGGGCACACCGGCCAGTTCCAGGCCGAAGCCGACGTTTTCCGCCACGGTGCGCCAGGGCAAAAGGGCGAATTGCTGGAACACCATCGCCACGCATTCGCGGCGGATTTTCCTGAGCTCCGCTTGCGAGCAGGTCACGACATCGGCCTGCCAGTCGCCGTCATGCACGGTGACATGGCCGCGCGCCACGGTGTTGAGCCGGTTGACGGCGCGCAAAAGGGTCGATTTGCCCGAACCCGAAAGCCCCATCAGCACGGAAATCTCGCCGCGCTCGACCGTCAGGTCGCAACCGGCGCAGCCGAGCACTGCGCCGGTCTCGGCCAGGATGTCGGCGCGGCTCTTGCCGGCATCGACCAGCGGCAGCGCGTCGGCCCTTTGCCGATCGGTGCCGAACAGGATGTCCACCTGTTGAAAATTCACTGCCGTGGTCATCGGTCGCTCCCCCGCTCGATGCGGGCGATGCGGTCGAGGATGATCGCCAGAACGACGATGGCCAGCCCCGCCTCGAGCCCAAGCGGGATGTTGACCGAGTTCAGCGCCCTGACCACCGGCTTGCCGAGCCCGTCGGCACCGATCAGCGCGGCGATGACCACCATCGACAGCGACAGCATGATGCACTGGGTCAGCCCGGCCATGATCGAGGGCAGGGCGGCCGGCAGTTCCACCTTCCACAGCAATTGCCGCTTCGTCGCGCCGAACGCCTGGCCGGCTTCCAGCATCGGCTGCGGCACGGAGGTGATGCCGAGATAGGTCAGGCGAATGGGGGCGGGGGCGGCGAAGATGACGGTGACGATCAGGCCGGGGGCGGCGCCGAGGCCGAAAAGAATAAGAACGGGAATCAGATAGACGAAAGTCGGCAAGGTCTGCATGAGGTCCAGAACGGGGCGCAGTACCTTGTAGACCCGCGGGTTGTGCGCCGCCCATATGCCGACCGGCACGCCGATGGCCATGGATACGGTGGCGGCGGCGACCACCAGCACCAGCGTCTCGATGGTCTCCTTCCACAGTCCCTGATTGATGATGAAGAGCAGGCCGAGGGCCACGGCAATTGCCAGTTTCCAGGAGCGCTGCAGCGCATAGGCGATTGCAGCGACGATCAGCACCAGCAGGATCGGTGGAACCGCCAGCAGCAGATCGACGAAGGCATCGAGGATGCTGGCCAACACATCGGCCAGCGTGTCGAAGACCCAGGCGAAGTTGGTCGTCAGGAAATCGAAGAAGTCACGGCCCCATCGGCCGATGGGGATTTTCCAGTCTGCGATCCATGCGGAGAGCGGGTCCATGGGCGGAGGGGATTCCTTTTGGTGGAGTTCCTTTGTGCAGGTGCGGTCTGCCCCTCATCCGCCTGCGTGCTGCGCACCCTTCTCCCCGCCTGCGGGGAGAAGGAAGCTTGCTGCGACGTCGGCGTCCCCCTCTCCCCGTTCACGGGGAGAGGGTAAGGTTGAGGGGCGGGCGCCCGCATACTGATGATTACATTCCCAGATGCGCCTTCACGGCGTCGAGGCCGGGCTCGCCGGCGAATGTCGTCACGCCGTCCAGCCAGGGCGTGATGGCGTCCGGATTGGCCTTCAGCCATTCGGTCGCAGCCTTCTGCGGCTCCTGCCCGTCATCGAGGATCTTGCCCATGATCTCGTTTTCCATCTGCAGCGAGAAGACCATGTTGTTCAGCAGCTTGCCCAGATTGGGGCAGTCGGTGGCCAGCCCCGCGCGGGTGTTGGTGTGGACCGTGGCGCCGCCGTAGTTCGGGCCGAACACATCGTCGCCGCCTTCCAGATAGGCCATCTCGATGTTGGCGTTCATCGGATGCGGCTCCCAGCCGAGGAAGACCACGTCCTGCTTTGCGCCGGCCGCGCGGCGCACCTGCGACAGCATGCCGGCCTCGGAGCTTTCGACCAGATCGAAATCCTTCAGGCCGAACGTGTCGCCCTCGATCATGTCGAGGATCAGCCGGTTGCCGTCATTGCCCGGCTCGATGCCGTAGATCTTGCCATCCAGCTTGTCGGCGAATTTGGCGATGTCGGCAAAGCTCTTCAGGCCGGCGTCATAGGTGTATTTCGGCACGGCCAGCGTGTATTTCGCGCCTTCCAGATTGGTCACCAGCGTCTCCACCGTGCCGTCTTCGCGGTAGGGGGCGATGTCGGCCTCCATGGTCGGCATCCAGTTGCCGAGGAAGACGTCGATGTCCTTGTTCTTCATCGAGGCATAGGTGACAGGCACGGAGAGGACCTGCGTCTCGGGCGCATAGCCAAGCCCTTCGAGCAGCACGGTGGCGGTGGCGGTGGTGGCGGTGATGTCGGTCCAGCCGACATCGGAGAAGGTGACGGACTTGCAGGCTTCCGGATCGGCGGCGAGGGCCGCGCCGGCGGCAAAATTGACCGCAAGTCCAAGAACGATGGTTGCCTGGCGGCTCGATAACATGGCTGCTCTCCTCTGTGATTCTTTTGTAATTCTTTGCGATTCTTCGGGCGGCGAAGGACGCGCCTTAGCCGGTTTTTATTGCTTGCTCAAAGGCAACCACCATTTCGGGCCAGCCGCAAGCCCAAAGGGCGGTCCGTCTGCGCCGCGCAGGCGGCGGTTTGCGACGCGCAATCCCGTGGATGACGCGCGGCCAGGCGTTTCCTTGGCCGGTCAGGTGTTGTTTATGGGAGGCAATCACACTCGTGGTGCGGCCCCAACAGATGGTACCCATCTGTTGGGAAAAATCGCCCCACCGGATCAATAGCTTGTGGGCTGATTTATCGAAACAGATGGTTCCCATCTGTTTCGGTCAGACCATCAGGACTTGGCAGCGGCACGGGCAATGGCCAAACTCTACTTCCACTATGCGACGATGAATGCCGGCAAGACGACCATGCTCCTGCAGGCGTCGTACAATTACCGCGAGCGCGGCATGGCGACGATGCTGTTCGTCGCCGGCCACTACCAGAAGGAAGACACGGGCTATATTTCCTCGCGCATCGGGCTCGAGGCGGATGCCGAAATGTTCCGCGACGGCGACGATCTCTATGCCCGCATCGCCGAGCATCACGACCACACGAGCGTCCATTGCGTGTTCGTCGACGAGGCGCAGTTCCTGACCGAGGATCAGGCCTGGCAGTTGGCGCGGGTCGCCGACCGGCTCGGCATTCCCGTCATGTGCTACGGGCTGAGGACCGATTTCCAGGGCAATCTGTTTTCCGGCTCGCAGGCGCTCCTGGCGCTGGCCGACGAATTGCGCGAGGTGCGCACCATCTGCCGCTGCGGCCGCAAGGCGACCATGGTCGTGCGGCTCGGGCCGGACGGCAAGGTGGCGAAGAAGGGCGCCCAGGTGGCCATCGGCAAGGATGTCTACGTCTCCCTGTGCCGCCGGCACTGGGAGGAGGAGATGGGCCGCTGGCGCGCCGAGGACCTGGTCGGCTTTGCCGGCAGCGCGCTCGGCGCCGAATGAGGCGCGTCAGGCGATGCCGAGGAAACGGATCAGCGCGTAGCTGATCAGCCCGAGCGCGCCGAGCGACAGAAGGGCTGCCAGCACGACACGGCCGCCGGTTTTCATCACGCTCCTGACGTCGACCGTCAGGCCGAGCGCGGCCATGGCGACGATGGTCAACAGGCTTGACGCGTGCTCCGTCACCGGCAGGGCCGCGGCCGGGATCAGGTCGAGCGAGCGCAGCGCCATCATGGCGAGGAAGCCGAGGATGAACCACGGCACCATCTGGGAAAATGACGGGCGGCTGCCCGATTGGCGTCCATAGGCGAGGCCGAGCAGGAAGATCACCGGGCCGAGCATCAGGACGCGGACCAGCTTGACCAGCGTGCCGATCTGGATGCCGACCGCGCCGGCGGGGGCGGCGGCCGCCAGCACCTGCGGCACCGCATAGACGGTGAGGCCGGCGAAGACGCCCGACTGCAGGGCGCTCATGCCAAACAGCGTGTAAAGCACCGGCAGGAGCAGGACGGCGAGGATGCTGAGGAAGGCGGTGAAGGAGAGGGACGCCGCCACATCGTCGGATTCGGCGTGGATGACGGGGGCTGCGGCGGCGATCGCCGAATTGCCGCAGATGGAATTGCCGCAGGCGACCAGCGTCGCCAGGCGCGGCGACAGGCCGAGCGCCCGGCTGATCGCATAGCCGGCGACGAGCGACACGCAGACCACGCCGACAATGCCGCCGACCAGGCCGAAGCCCGCTTCGCCAAGCGCCGTGACGCTGATCGATGCGCCGAGCAGGACGATCGCCACTTCGAGCACCGTCCTGGCGCAGAAATCGATGCCGGGGCGAAAGGCCGGATGCAGCCGGGCCAGCGAACTGACCGCCGCGCCGAACAGGATCGCCAGCACCAGCCCCTCGAGCCACGCATCGCCCAGCAATGCGCGCTCCGCCCAGGCGGCGGCGAGCGCCAGCGCGGCAACGCCGACCGACAGGAGGATGCCGGGAAGGAGAGGGCCAGGAATGAAATTAAATGGATGGCGAAGCGACTGCATGAATTCGGCCCGATGCGATGGTGGCCTTGTGGTCGCACGGGCATTTGTCGACTTCTATCGAATAGTATGGCATGAATCATTCGATAAAATCGAATGAACGCTGTGGCCTTCGCACGATGACCTTCGAGCAATTGCAGATTTTCGTCGCCGTCGCCGAGCGTGAGCACCTGACCCAGGCGGCCGCCGCCGTCGGGCGCACGCCTTCGGCGGTCAGTTCCGCCATCAAGGCGCTCGAGCGCTATTAC
Source organism: Nitratireductor soli (assembly GCF_001050155.1). Taxonomy (GTDB): domain Bacteria; phylum Pseudomonadota; class Alphaproteobacteria; order Rhizobiales; family Rhizobiaceae; genus Nitratireductor; species Nitratireductor soli. The sequence goes on along the minus strand of NZ_LFVY01000015.1, from coordinate 117,975 downwards.
GGGGTGGAGCTGTTCCATCGCGTCGGCCGGCGCATCGAGCTGACCCGCGTCGGCAATGTGTTCCTCGCCGAGGCGCGGGCAACGCTGGCGCGGGTGCGCTCGGCCGAGACCATGCTGTCGGAACTCGGCGGGCTGCGGCGCGGCGCGCTCGCCATCCACGCCAGCCAGACCATTGCCAGCTACTGGCTGCCGCCGGTGCTGATGCGCTTTCACGAGCGCTATCCGGGCATCGCACTCAATCTGACGGTCGGCAACACGCGGCAGGTGGCCGAGGCGATGCTGGAAGGCACCGCCGAGGTCGGTCTCGTCGAGGGGGCCGTGTCCGAGCCGGCGCTGGCGGTCAGGACTGTCGACCGCGACGTTCTGGCCGTGGTGGTGGCGCCCGGCCATCCCTGGGCGGACGGTCGACTGCTCGCGCCGCGCGAACTGGTTTCGGGCAGCGCCTGGATCATGCGCGAGGAGGGGTCGGGCACGCGCACCGCCTTTGAAAGTGCCCTTGGCGGCATGGGCGTCGATCCGCAGGGGCTCAACGTGGTGCTCGCCTTTCCCTCGAACGAGGCGGTGCTTTCGGCGGTGCGCTCGGGGCCGTGCGCGGCGGCCGTGTCGATGGCCGCCGCCAGCCCGCTGATCGAGCGCGGCATGCTGTCCGTCGCCGGGATCGAGCTCGGCGCGCGCGCCTTCAGCCTGCTGCGCCACAAGGAGCGCCGGCAAAGCGCCGCATCGACGGCGCTGGAGGAATTATGCATGGAAGCCGGTAACGTCTTTCAATCGTCGGCGGCGCCACATATATTTCCGCGACCCTGACCCTTGCGGAGCGCACCATTATGGCCACCTTGCAGAATTTCGACACGGAGATCGCCAGGACGCGCGAGGTGGTGGACGATATGCGCTCGAAGATCGAGCAGTCGGGCACGGTCCTCGACAAGCTGGCGCGCACCGACGAGAAGATCGGCCAGGCCGAGTTCGACATCGAGAACGCCCGCATCTCCGATGTGCTTTCGCAGCAAAGGGTGATGGAGACCAACATCGCCGACCTGATCATCGGCCTCGAGGACGCGACCAACGTCTTCGGTTCCGAGTTCGAGAGCATGAAATCCCATACGGCCTGGGAAAAATTCATCGGCATGTTCTCCAAGCAGCGCATGCAGCGCATGCGCACCGAGCGCGTGCGCAACATGTCGCTGGCCGGCAATCTGCAGGAGCTGCTGTCCAAGTCCGACACCATCACCGGCATCCTGAAGGACCAGAAGCAGGTGCTGGAGGAGCGCTACCAGACCTCCGAAGCGAGCCTCGCCAAGGTCATCGAGCGGCGCAAGGCGACGATGGACAGCCTCGAGACGACGCAGAAGCGCATCGAGGAATTGAACCCGATGCTGCTCGACATCGAAAACCGCATCGCCGCCTCCACCAACCAGAAGGACCGGACGAAGCTCGAGGGCGAGCGTTCCAAGCTCGCCACCGACTACAACGAGGCGCAGGCCAAGGAGCAGGAACTGCTCGCCGAAAGCCAGACGCTCGAGCGCTACACCTCGATGTTCCAGACCTTCGTCGATTCGCTCAACAACCAGATCGCGGCGCAATCGACGCTGATCAACAAGCTGACCATCGACACCGAGCAGCGCATCGTCCTCTACAAGGCGCTGGAGGATTCGCTGAAGACGGCGGCCCAGCAGGACGTCGCCCACCGCATCAACACGCTGGGTTCGAAGGTCGACAACACGGCCGAGGAGACGATGGCCGGCATCGGTGCGGCCGCCCAGCGGCACATCGGCGACCTGCTCGAACTGCACGAGAAGAACATGGTGACCACCGCCGACATCCAGCGCCGCAAGAAGCTCGCCGACGACGCCTTCGCCCGCCGCTTCGAAGACGTGATGAAGAAGCACGACGCGGCGAATTACATCCGGGCGTGATGGTTGTGAGAATGCTTGAAATGTCGGGGCCTTGCACGCCCCCCTCTGCCCTGCCGGGCATCTCCCCCTCAAGGGGGGAGATTGGCTTGCAACAGTGCAGCGCCCTTACGCGGTCGTTCGTGATTGGCATTGATCGTCTCCACCGCCTGATCTCCCCCCTTGAGGGGGAGATGGCCGGCAGGCCAGAGGGGGGTACGGCGCCCCACCTTTCCAAGATGCCCAAACCATGAACGCCGCCAATGACGCGGCCGCGCGCTATTTCGAGGCCATCGCCGCAGCGCTCGAGGGGCTCGGCGTCTATTTCGGCGACCGCACGGCATCGCCCTTCCAGAACCACGGCGTCGTGGCCGAGGTGGTGGCGCCCTATATCGGCCGGCTGGAGCGCTCCTTCGCCTGCTGGCAGAACCGGCTCGGCTTCATGGACAAGTTTCGCATCCAGCGTGCCGAAAGCGGCTATCCCGTGTTCCAGAGCGTGCTCGAACTGGAAAACGACAGGCGCCAGGCCGAACAGCGGCTGGCCGGCATTTCCGCGCCCGACGAATTGCGCGCCGAGATGGTCGACTTCATCCTCCGGCACCGCGAATTCCCCGCCGATCTGCAGCGCTCCATGGCCGAGCGCCTGTATCTGGAGGAGGTGAAGGAGGGCAAGATCTTCTCGCCCTTCATCCTGCCGGAGACGGTGCGCGTTTCGGTCAACCCGAAGACCAGGCGGCCCTATTACCTCGTTCATTGGGGGGCGTTCGACGGTTCGTCCAGCCTGCCGATGGTCTACATGGCGGCGGTCGAGGATTCCTCGCCGAAAATGCTCGGCACGCTCGTCGCCGCCGACGGCAAGCTCAACGAGAAGATCGAGATCGGACTGCCGGTCGGCGGTCTGCTGAACCCGGAACTGGCGCATCGTTTCGACGAGTTCGCCGAGAAGAACTCCGCCTATTCCCTGTCGCCGGCCACCATCGCCGGCAATCTCGACAAGGATTTCGACACGCTGCACCCCAAGCAGCTGCGCCGCGTCGTGCTCGGGCCGTTCTACACGGCCGGCATCACCGAGAACAATTCGGCCGTCTCCGAGGTGCTGTCGAAGGTGCGCCGGCGGGACAATGCCTGGCTTTTGACCTGGACGGTGCAGGAGGTCTACTCAAAGGCCGAGCGCCCGGCGCGCAAGGGCCTGTGGTCGAGCGAGCCGGCACGCGACGAGTTCCACATCGACACGGACGATCTGGATGCCGCGCGCATGGGCGTCAGCGCCTATGAGCAGCACGCGCTGGTGCCGCACGAAGCCTACCAGGCGCTGTACGCCGCCGGCGAGGCGCAGAAGATTTTTGAAGGCTACGACGTGCATGTGATCTCGGGCGGCAGGGTGATCACGGATGTGTAGGGCTCTCAACCAGACCGTCATCAACTCCTGGCATCGAGTTGGTGTCGCAGTCGAAAGAAACGCGCCCGCATCGACGCCCCCTTTTTCCCGTCTGTGGGGAGAGGCCAAGGCTGAAGGGCGGTCGTGTCGCCTGACAAACCAGGAGCTTCCATGGACACCGGCCTGACGACCATCGACGAGAAGGACATCGAGACCCACCGCGCCACGGCGCAAAGCCTCGTCACGCGCTTCGTCGTGATGGAGGAGGATGGCGGCCGTTCGAAGACCGAGCTTGCCGGCACCGGCCGGCGCTTCGTCTCGACCGTGTCGGCGGGTTCGCTGCGCAAGACGCGCGAAGTGGAGTTCGCCAAGTCGGTCGCCAGCGTCCGCCAGGGCGATCCGATGCTGTCCATCGCCCAGCACGCGCTGCTCTACCGCGCCCGGCGCGGGGCGGCGGTGGCGCTGGCCGTCGGCGGCGTGTTCGCCCGCTCGACCGAACTGGAGAGCCTGCAGGCGAAGAACGCCCGCAGCGCGCTCGAGGGCGAGGCGGCGCAGACCTATCACGCGCTGCTGCAGGCGTCAGCCTATGTCGCCGCCTTCACGCTTTCCTCCTATCTCCTGCAGATGCTCGATGCCGACGCGGAGCCGGCCAACGACACGCCGGAGCCGGCGTTCCAGTTCGAGACGCCGCAGGACGCGCTGAAAAGCGTCATCGCCGCGCTCGACCGGGCCATCGCCGGCGCGCCCGACGAGACGGCCATGACGGCGCGGGCCCGCGCCGTGGCGCGCGTGGCGATCGAGGGCCTCTTGCAGCGGCGCGGCCGCTTCTCGGGCCTCGGCGCCTTCGAGGACGCGCATATGCGGCTGGAGGCCGACGATTTTACGCTCGACGGTTTCGATGTGGCGCCGGGGCGGAAGCGCAAGCCGCTGGTGATGAGCTTCAAGAAGCCGAACGAGATCATCGGCAACCACATCGCCAAATTCCAGGCGATGAAGCTTGCCAAGATGCTGATGGCCTATGATTTCGACCGCCAGATGAACCCGTTCGTCGAACTGGGCGGTTTCCTGTTCACCTTCATCGGCGACGGGGCGCCGGGCACCGGCAAGACCATCCTGATCCAGATGACGGCCGGCCTGCTGAACGATTACTGCCAGGTGGCGGGCGTGCCGTTCCACTACGAGAATTTCGGCGTCGACCAGATTTCCTCCTACCAGGGCAAGTCGGGCCAGAACTGCAAGCAGTTCGTCGACAATGTGCTCAGCCCGCGCGCCATCGGCTTCGGCACGGTGGACGACATCGACCAGGTGGCGGCCAAGCGCTCCGACGACCGCGCATCGGCCGGCCAACAGGAGGTGACGGGTGTGCTGATGGAGAGCTTTGCGGGTGCTGCCACGGTCATCCGCGGCAATTGCACCTTCGGCATGTTCTCCAACTATCCCGAGAATGTCGACGACGCGCTGCGCCAGCGGGCCGGCGCCCGCTGGCTGGTGGACGGGCCGCAGACGCTGGAGGATTATGTCGACATCTTCGTGCTGCTCGCCGGCAAGAACCATGCGATCCCGCTCGGCGAGCATGAACTCTACGCCTCGCAGGAGATCAAGCGGGCGGTGGAAACGGCCTACGAGGCGCATTCCAAACCGCAGGAAGACGGGCTCAGACAAGTCTATGAGCGCTTCCTGGACGAGCGCGGCGAGCCGAAGACGCTGACCGACATCGGCGCCTATCTGCACGAGATCAAGCTGGCCGAGCCGCGCTTCACCGGCCGGGCGATCAAGAACATCACCGACGCCATCAAGATGCGCGCGATGGACATCGAGCTTCCCGACCAATGGTTCGAGACGCCGGACGCCTTCATGCGCAAGGGCTACGATGACAAGAAGGCGATGATCGCCGAACTGCGCAAGCCCTTCACCATGGCCATGGTGATGCAGGAGATCAACCGCTACGCGGATTCGGAGTTCCGTTACTCGGACCGCTCGGACGATGCGGCCATCTCCAACCTCGTCCGCGACCAGAGGCTGCGCGAGCGCGCGGTGCGCGAGATCGAGGACATGAAGGCGAGGGGTGTTTGGAGCGGGTGACGTGAAAAACGGATCTGCATTTGCTTCGCCATTCAGGAAACAAACGAGCGTGGATAGCCGTGCCCTACTCCAGCACTTCCCGTTCCGCCGCCTGTCCGATGAAGGCCGAACGCGTCATCTTGCGCCGCGTGGCCTCCTCGTCGATCAGCTTCAGCAGCCCCTTGGGGAGCGTGATGTTGACGCGCTGGGACTTGCCGGCATTGAAGCGGTGAGGAACGGCGATCAGATAGGCTCCCGCAGCCAGATCGGCGGCGATCTGCGGCATGGCGCGAAGCGCTTCGATGCCTTTCGGCGCGGGATGCTCCGAAACGTCCTCGAAATAGAGTTCCAGCGCTTCCATGGCGTTGGGAAGGATCTCGGCCTCCGCGTCCGCCGCTGAAAAGCAACCCGGCAGATCAGGGAAGCTGATGCCGTAGGCGCTGTTTTCGTCCTTGTGAACGATGGCGATGTAATGAGGCACGTCCATGCGCTCCTTAAATCCACCCGGCGCTCTTGGCGATGTTGCGTGCCGTGCCAAGCGGTAAATCCTTCTTGGGATGCGGAACGACCACCGTTCGTTCGCCCATCCGATACTTGTGATGCGATCCGCGAACGTTTACCAGTTCGTATCCGTCTTTCTTCAGGCGCTCGATGATTTTTCGGGAGTTGGTCTCAATCATCGTTTGCCCTTTAAGTGTGGATTAAAATACACATCAAGGCATCGGATTTCAAGAGTTCCTCCATGAACCTCCTGCGCGACAACGAGCTGATCTTCGGCCGCCTCCTCAAGATCGAGGAGCCGCACCTGATCGTGCGCTACAACAAGGCGCTGGAGGCGTTCGGGCTCAAGCCGACCAAGCTCGAATCCTTCGAGATCGACCGCACCGGCTTCTCGCCGCAGATCGCCGAGGCGCTGAAGGACGAGCAATATCTCGATCCCAACGGCGTCAACCGCCGCTTCATCATCCTCACCCCGGCGCAGATCGAGCTGCCCGTCGTCCACACGGCTTTCTCCAACACCTCGCAGCTCGTCTACGAGTTCATGAGCAAGAATGCCCGCGCCATCAACGCCATCACCATCAAGGACGTGGTCTATGGCGAGATCGAGGAGCAGGTGAGCGAGGTGCGCGACATCGAGGATCTGTTGTCCATCGTCCAGGTGGAATTCAAGGTCCTGTCGGCGGAAGACCTGCTCGGCAAGGCGGCGGAGCTCGGCAGGCTGGCCGACCGCGTCAAGCACGAGCCGGACACATGGCGCGACGACGAACTGCTGAACCGGATGGTCGCGCTGGCCAGGGACACGGGCGACATCCGCGAAAACAAGCTTGTGCCGGAGCAGGTGGTGTTCCGCCACGATGCCTATTGGACCAGCCATTTCGGCGGCGTCTACATCTTCGCCGACCGCGACACGACGACCGTCATCGCCGATCCCGCCACGCCCGGCTTCCGCCGCTCGCGGCCGTGGCAGGTGAGCTATCTGCCGAAGGACGATCCGGCGCGCATCTTCCGCTTCCTCGCCGAGACGGGGCGCATCCAACTGCCGCGCGCCTCGTGGATCGAAGGGTCAGGTTACCTCATTCACCGGGCCGAGATGGCGCTGACAGACCTTGTCCGCCGGTCCAATCCCGATCAGGATTTCTCCCGCATGGACCCGGTCTGGCTGCAGACCTGGACGCACCGCAACGCCGAATTGGTGACGCGCGACGGCGTGTTTCCCTTCCTCAATGCGGCGGTGCGCGAGATCGGCCAGCTCGGCCAGTTGAAAATGGAGGAGATCGCGCCGCATCTGCGCTTCCTCGTCACGCGCGCCGAGCCGGAGCATCCCGACGCCTGGCTGACCAACCGGCTGATCTCCGATTTCGTGCCGTCCGATTTCATCGCCCGCTACGTGTTCAACAAGCAGGGCTTCTATCGCGATTACGAGGACTATTCGGAGGCCTGGCGCGAATATGTTGTGGCACGGCTCAAAACCGCCTATCTCAGGGATAAACCGGCGCTGCGAAAGCGCCTCTATGGCCTATAGCATTTTGCAGTCAGGTGGTTTCACCTGACGTCCGCATAAATGCGGAAAAACAGGAAGATGGGGAATCCCGTGCTCGATCCGATCGTGAATTTCTTCACCCGCGTCTTTCACTGGATCGGGCGGGGCATCGGCCTCCTGATCGCCTGGATCCTCTGGCCGTTCCTGGCGGCGGGCCGCTGGTACACCAAGCGGGGCTGGATCATTCGCGGCAGCGTCGGGCTGGTTGTCCTCTTGTTCGTCGGGCTCTACGCCTATTTCTTCGCGCAGACCCAGATGTGGACGGGTTTCGATCCCAACTACGTGCAGAAGTACAATCTCGCCGCGCGCAACGTCTCTGCCGGCGAGCAGGTGTCGGCGGCTTCCGGCAGCGACACGTCGCGCACCTGCGGACGCTCGGCGATTGTCGATGTGGCGGCCGATCTCACCGATTTCAACGTCAACCAGAATGCATGGATTTCCTCCATGCTGCTCTACAAGGCCGGCTTCTTCGGCATCGATTGGGACAACACGCCGTTCTTCGACAACAAGGCGTCGTTCCAGCGCGGCGTCAACCAGGCGGTGCGCCGCACGGCGGTCGAACTGGTCGACGCGCTCGGCCGCGTGCGCGGCACCTCGCAGATCGACAACGATCTGCAGCGGGCGCGCGAGAACATCCAGTTCTCCGAAAACAGCTGGTATTTCGGCTTGAACCCGTTCGGCCCGAAAACACCCACGCCGACCTTCTACCGCACGGCGGTGCAGAGCCTGCGCTCGTTCAACGACCGGCTGGTCAGGTGCGACGCCGTGTTCGACGCGCGCGCCGACAACCTGATCCAGTTTCTCGACCGCATCGCCAGCGACATCGGCTCGACCTCGGCGATCCTGCGCGAGCGCTCGGAGAATTTCAACGGCGGCTGGTTCGACACGCGCGCCGATGACCGCTTCTGGTTCGCCTATGGCCAGCTCTACGCCTATTACGGGCTGCTGCACGCGGCAAACGCCGATTTCGAGGATGTCGTCAAGCAGCGCTCGCTCGGCTCGCTGTGGGACGCGACCGAGCAGCAATTCTCCTCCGCCCTGCAGATCAAGCCGTTCATCATCTCCAACGGCAACGAGGCGGGCTGGATCATGCCGACCCATCTGGCGACGATGGGCTTTTACGTCTTGCGCGTGCGCTCGAACCTGGTCGAGCTGCGGCAGGTGCTCGACCGCTGACGCCGTTCGCGGTCGGATGCGGTTGAGACGAGGCGCCGATGCTTTTGACCATTGCCGTTTCCGGCTATCGCTCGCTGCGCGACATCGTGCTGCCGCTCGGCCGGCTGAATGTGATCTCTGGGGCCAATGGCAGCGGGAAATCCAGCGTCTACAAGGCAATCCGCCTGCTTGCCGACACCGCCCAGGGCGGGGTCATCGCCGCCCTGGCGCGTGAGGGCGGATTGGGCTCGACGCTGTGGGCCGGTCCGGAAAAATTCTCCGCCGGTATGAAGGCCGGGTTCCAGCCCGTCCAGGGCACGGTGCGGCAAAACCCCATCAGCCTGAAGCTCGGCTATGCGGATGAGGACTATGGCTACGCCATCGATCTCGGTCTTCCGCCTCCATCCATCAGCATGTTCGAGCGCGACCCGGAGATCAAGGCGGAGGCCGTCTGGGCCGGCGAAGCCCTGTCGCGGCGCAATGTGTTCGCTCAGCGCAACGGGCCGCATGTCAGCATTCTCGACGAGGCCGGCAGGCACGCCTCCGTCCTGAAGAGCCTCGCGCCCTTCGACAGCATGATGACCCATGCGGCGGACCCGAAGAACGCGCTGGAGCTTCTCGTCCTGCGCGACCGCATGCGGGGCTGGCGTTTCTACGATCATTTCCGCACGGACCCGGAGGCAGCCGCGCGGCGGCCGCAGGTCGGCACGCGAACGCCCGTCCTGGCCTCCGACGGCTCGGATCTCGCCGCCGCCATGCGGACCATCATCGAGATCGGCGACGCGGAAGGGCTCATGGAAACCATCGACGACGCGTTTCCCGACTGCACGTTGGAAATCGCCGTCAATGACGGCGCCTTCGAGGTGCAGATGCGACAGCCGGGCCTGCTGCGGCCGCTGCGCGCAGCCGAGTTCTCCGATGGAACGCTGCGCTATCTGTTCCTGGTCGCGGCCCTGATGTCGCCCAGACCGCCGTCCCTGCTCGTGCTGAACGAGCCGGAGACCAGCCTGCATCCTGACCTGATCGCTCCCCTGGGGCGGCTCCTGGCGCGTGCCGCGCACGCCTCGCAACTGATCGTCGTCACCCATTCGCTGCCGCTGGCGGCGGCGTTGGAGGCCTGCGAGGGCGCTTTGTCCCTGACGCTGTCCAAGAGACTGGGCGAGACGGTGGTTATGGAAGAACATCCAAGACCTGCATGGGCCTGGCCGGCGCGCTGAAGCATTTTGCAGTCAGGTGGTTTCACCTGACGTCCGCATAAATGCGGAAAGACAAAGAGCTGAAGACGCCCTGTCGCATTTCACGCATTCAGCGCCTCTATTGCGATGGTGGACGATTGCGTTTGTCGGCTTTATGCCTTGCGGAACGCAGCCGGGAGAGGAAACCGTCATCATGGCCGAAGTGAAGTCCGACATCGAGATCGCGCGTGCGGCGCGGAAGAAGCCGATCCAGGAGGTGGGCGCAAGGCTGGGCATCCCCTCCGAGCATCTTCTTCCCTACGGCCATGACAAGGCGAAGGTCTCGGCCGAGTTCATCGCCAAGGCGCGCAAGAACGGCGACGGCAGGCTGATCCTCGTCACGGCGATCAACCCGACGCCGGCGGGCGAGGGCAAGACCACCACCACGGTCGGCCTCGGCGACGGTTTGAACCGTATTGGCAAGAAGGCGGCGATCTGCATCCGCGAGGCTTCGCTTGGGCCCTGCTTCGGCGTCAAGGGCGGGGCGGCGGGCGGCGGCTATGCGCAGGTGATCCCGATGGAGGACATGAACCTCCATTTCACCGGCGATTTCCATGCCATCACCGCGGCGCACAATCTGCTTTCGGCGCTGATCGACAACCACATCTACTGGGGCAATGCGCTGGAGATCGACACGCGCCGCGTCACCTGGCGGCGGGTGATGGACATGAACGACCGGGCGCTGCGCGAGATCGTCTGTTCGCTCGGCGGCGTTCCCAACGGGTTTCCGCGCGAGGCGGGTTTCGACATCACCGTCGCCTCGGAAGTGATGGCGATCCTGTGCCTGGCGACCGATCTGAAGGATCTGGAAAGGCGGCTCGGCGACATCATCGTCGCCTATCGACGCGACAAGAGCCCGGTCTATGCGCGCGACCTCAAGGCCGACGGCGCGATGACGGTGCTGCTCAAGGACGCGCTGCAGCCGAACCTGGTGCAGACGCTGGAGAACAATCCGGCCTTCGTCCATGGCGGTCCCTTCGCCAACATCGCCCATGGCTGCAATTCGGTGATGGCCACCACCACGGCGTTGAAGCTCGCCGACTATGTGGTGACCGAGGCCGGTTTCGGCGCCGATCTCGGCGCGGAAAAATTCTTCGACATCAAGTGCCGCAAGGCCGGGCTCAAGCCCGCCGCCGCCGTCATCGTCGCGACGATCCGGGCGCTGAAGATGAATGGCGGGGTGAAGAAGGAAGACCTGGGCACCGAGGATGTGGAGGCGGTCAAGCATGGCTGCGCCAATCTCGGCCGCCACATCGAGAATGTGAAGCAGTTCGGCGTGCCGGCCATCGTCGCCATCAACCATTTCCATTCCGACACGGAGGCCGAGATCGCGGCGGTAAAAGCCTATGTGGCCGCCCAGGGCGAGGAGGCGGTGCTGTGCCGGCACTGGGCCGAGGGCTCGGCCGGCATCGAGGAGCTGGCGCACAAGGTGGTGGCGCTCGCCGAAAGCGGTGCTTCTCAATTCGCCCCGCTCTATGCCGATGAGATGCCGCTGTTCGACAAGATCGACACGGTGGTGAAGCGCATCTATCGCGGCTCGGAGGCGATCGCCGACAAGGCGGTGCGCGCCCAGCTTCGGCAGTGGGAGGAGCAGGGTTATGGCCATCTGCCCGTCTGCATGGCCAAGACACAGTATTCCTTCTCCACCGATCCGAATTTGCGCGGCGCGCCGACCGGCCATGTGGTGCCGGTGCGCGAGGTGCGCCTGTCGGCAGGCGCCGGCTTCGTCGTCGCCATCTGCGGCGAGATCATGACCATGCCCGGCCTGCCGAAAGTGCCGTCGTCGGAGCACATTTTCCTCAACGATCAGGGGCTGATCGAGGGATTGTCTTAGAATCCGATTCAGGTGGAAGTGACGCGCCGGCGCGGTCTCACCGGCGCGGCGGCCTGCCCGGAGGAGTGCTCGGGCTTGCGCCAGGGCAGGCCGAACAACGGCCGGAGCGGGCCGACGCGGCGGATCGTTTCGTAGAGGACGAGGCAGCCGGCCACCGTGCCGCCGGTGACTATGCCGGCTTCGGCGGCGACCGGCAAGCGCATCCCTGCCAGCGCATAGCCGATGACGACGATCAGCGTCTGGTGCAGGATATAGCATGGGAAGATCGCCCCGCTGAGATAGGCCAGAAGAGGACCTGGCCGGTCCAGCCAGCGCTGCGCAAGGCCCAGAAGGGTCAGGATCGCCAGCCAGGCATAAAGTGTGCGCAGGGTATGGAAAGCTGTGATGAGAACATCGTTCTGACGCACCCAACCGGCGTTCAAATAGGCGACGGTGAGAAGCGCGGCGAAGGCCAGCGTCGTGGTCAGGGCACGGACGCGGGCGGCGGCGATGGCCTGCCAGAAGAACGGGCTTTTCGCAGCCAGATAGCCGAGCAGCAGGACGGTCAGATTGTTGGCGTGATTGGCCCAGTCATCGACCAGAGCATGGGTGGTGGGGAAATGCGGCGCCAGGACAAATCGATAGGCGATGAAGGGCAGCGCCGGAACGACGAACAGGCGCAGGCCGGTGGGGCCGCGTAGCAGCCAGGCGAAAAGCCGTTCGCCCCGACCGGCGGCCAGCCGCCCGAGCCATGGCGAGACGGCGACGATCAGCAGCGTGTAGATCAGCAGGTACACCACGTACCACAGGTGGTTCCAGGTGGGGGTGATGATGGAGAAATGCTGCTCGAGATCGAGATAGGCCGGGTAGAAACGCCAGTAGCCGGGTTCGATCTCGCCCTTGGTCAACAGCTCGAAATAGCTTTGCGGCACCACCAGAACCAGCATGCCGAAGGCGATCGGCAGGAACAACCGGACGAAGCGTGCCCTGGCGAAGGCGGCGATGCCGTTCTTGCGCTGGGTCCCGTTCTGGGTCCCGTACCGGGCCTTATCCAGGGCGAAGCGCAGGGCGACGCCTGAGATGAAGAACAGCAGAGCGAGCCGCCACGGATTGACCAGCACCATGGCCGGCTCGAGAAAACGCGAGGCATGCGGGCTTTTGACGTGCCAATCCCAGGTAACGTAGAACATGCCGACGTGGTAGAGAATCAACAGGCCGAAGGCGATCACCCGCAACCAGTCGAGGTCGTGGCGTCGGGAGGAGTTTTGGGCAAGCAGGGTGTTTTCCGGATTCATCGTTGGGGTTCCTCGAAGATGTTCGGGGCAGGTGCTGGGCCGGTTGAAACTAGCCGAGGCGCGGGGCGTGCTGAATCGCCGTGGGACGAACGCCCCGCCGGCGGGACGAGCGGCGTCGGCCGCTGCCGGCCGCGGGAGGAACGGCGGCCGGATGGGGACGGATCGCCGCGCGGAGCGCAGTCCGTCGCGCTCGCCGTCCGGTGATGCCGCCCCTCAGCGACCGTGAGATCGATCGCCGCGTGCTCCTGCGCGTGACGCTGATAGCCGCCGGTTTCGTTCTGGCGGTCGGTGTCGTCAATGCCTCCACCCTGGTGGCTGACGCCGCGCGGGCCGGACAGCCGATCGATGTCCGCGTGCCGTGGATCCTCGAGTTTACCAGTATCGTCATTGTCGTCCTGCTGGTGCCGCTGGTGGCGCTTTGGGAACGGCGCTTTCCCATCTCCTCCGGCGGCTGGCTGGCGCTGCTGCCTGCACATCTCGCCGGCAGCCTGGTTTTCTGCGGCCTGCATGTCGCCGGTATCGTCGTGCTCAGGAAGGCGCTCTTCTGGCTGCTGTTCGGCAGGCACTACGTCTTCTTCGAGGCGCCGGTTTCCGACCTGCTCTACGAGTACCGCAAGGACCTGCTGTCCTACGCCCTGATCCTGCTGGTCCTTAATCTCATGCGCACCGTCGAGGAGCAGCGACGGGAGGCTGCTGTCGCGCGGGCGGAGGCGCGCGCGTCCGGGCGGCTAACGCTGAGGTCGGGCGGGCGCACCATCCTGTTGCGCGCCGATGCCGTTGAGTGGGCGCGGGCTGCTGCGAACTACGTGGAAATCCGCGCCGAGGGCCGCACCCATCTGGCGCGCATCAGCCTTTCGGCGCTGCAGGAGCAGATGGCGGACGCCGGAGCAGAGGCGATGCGCGTGCATCGCTCCTTCCTCGTCAACACGGCGCGGGTGAGGGAGGTGGCGCCGGCGCGCGACGGCGATTTCCGCATCGTGATGGCCGACGGTTCCGAATTGCGCGGCTCGCGCCGCTACCGGCACAATCTGCCGCGGTAGCGGCGCTTTCTTCACGCCGGGCTGCCGCGACGGCCGGCGTCAGTCCTGGCGGCGCGCCCAGGCCTTCATCGCCGTCGGCAGCCATGTCGAGAAGCCGGCCGCCAGCGTTTCATAACGCTCGCGGAAATCCGGGTGGCTGCCGTAGACATCGGCCAGTCCCGCATAGGCCTGCGGGGCGCAGGGTTTCGTCCACATGCCGGCGACCCAGGCCCGGTGGCGTTCGATCAGCGCGTCCAGCGCGCGCGCCTCCGGTGGCGTGCCGTTCTGCATCGCCTGGACCAGCGCGGCCTCGATCCCGGCCAGGTCGCGCATGCGGGCCTGGATGCCTTCAGGGCCGATTTCCGCTGTTTTCTCGCGGCTTGCGGCGATCTCCTGGCGCATCGATTCACCAAAGCGGCCGATCAGCCAGTCTTCGTACTCGGCCTGTTTCTCGGGCGGCGCGAATCCCTTGTACAGTTCTGCGTGTTTCATGGCGCGATCTCCTTCTAGGCTGGCGATCGTGCGGTCGATCGTCCTGACAAGCTGGCGATAGCGCTGCGCTTCCGCTTCAAGCCGGCGGCGCTGGTCCTTCAGCGTCGCCAGGCGGTCGAAGCCGGGCCGGTCGAGCATGGCGCCGATCTCGTGGAGCGGGATGCCAAGCTCGCGGTGCAGGAGGATCTGCTGCAGGCGCAGCAATTCCTCCTCGCCATAGTAGCGATAACGGTTCTCGCCGACACGAGCGGGTTTCAGAAGGCCGGTCTCGTCATAGTGATGCAGCGCCCGCACCGTGATGCCGGCGAGCCTCGCCAGATCGCTGACCGTCCATTCCTTCATCGTTCATGCCTCCGCAGGACGAAGACATAGTCTCTCACGCGGCGTGAGGGTCAAGCAGCACTCGGGCCGGGATCGTCGTCGCCGGCATCGTGCGGCATGGACAGGGCCAGCGCGCCGGCATCATGCACCAGCCGCAGGGGCGGGCGGGCGCGGGTGCGCGCGCCGGCCTTCTGCCGCGCCGCCTCGGGCTGGTAGAGAACCGCCTCCAGCAAGACGCGATGCGGCGCGTCCGCGCCGTCGCGCGGCAGGGCGAGGCTTTCCCCGTCCGAGAGGCCGAGCAGGGCCAGGCCGCGCAGCGTCGTCAGGGGCAGCGTCAGGCCGACCATGCCCTGCATCTGGTCGTGGCTGATGATGCGCGTTTCCGGCATCGCCCCGCCGATGCGGAAGCGCACGCGGCTGTTCAAGGTCGCCACATGGGGCGGCACGTCGTCGCGAAACACCACCGTGGCGCTGTCGAGCTTGTGGCGCAGCAGGGCCGTTAGCGGTTCGCTGAGCCCCGTGCGGCGCTCCTGGAGGATTTCGAGGATGGTGAAATCCTTGGTGGTGAGAATGCACCCCTGATTGGTCCACATGGCTGATCTCCATCGCGGCGCCGCTCGGCTGGCGGCGCGTCAAGTCTGTCGGAAAGGGCAGACCCCTGCGCGGAGACGGCTCGGCGCAGGGGCTAGCCTCCCGTCAGGAGATGGCCCGTGAAGAACAGGAGATGCGGATGGCGCATGGTGCGATCAGGCGCTTTGCGCCGTCTGGTTGACGGCCAGCACGGTCAATCGGTGTATCTGTCCGTTGCGCGCCGCCCAGTCGATCGACTGGCCTTCCTTCAGGCCGAGCAGGGCGGTGCCCACCGGTGTGGTGATGGAGATGCGGCCCTGTTCGATGTCGGCTTCGCCGGGATAGACCAGGGTCACGGTCTTCGCCTCGCCGGCATCGGCCGTGTAGGTCAGGGTCGAGCCCATGCGCACAACGGTGCCGGCCAGGGCGCTGTCGCGCACGACGCGGGCCCTGTCGAGTTCGGCCAGCATGGTTTCCGACATTTCGGGGTTGCGGTCTTCAATCGCCTCGGCGAGGCCGCTCAGGCGTTGGTAATCGGTTTCGGAAATCGTGATGCTCGGCTTGCGCCCGGTCTTGTGCTGCATTGGCTTATCCATGCGAGGTTGTCGGGACCGCATATCCATGCGTTTCCGGCCAACCTTCGGCTGTGTTCGTGTGGTTGTTTGATGCGCCTTGGAGTTTTGCTCCGGATGGCCGATCCGCCCTGGCGGCTGGCTTACGGATTCGCGCCCCGCGGTTCGGAGGCGCACAGCACCGAACCGGGGGTCAGTATCCCGCTATGGGACACACCCGGAAGAGAACAGACATATGTTTCTGGCGCGTTTTCATGAATTGAAGGTGGTGCAGCGCTGCGGCGATGTCAAGCCGGCGCGGCAAAAACGACCCTGGGGGCCGGCCGCTGCGGCGCAGATCGAACCCCTCTGTGGACAGGGAGGGAATATCCCCTAAATAGGCGACACCTGCCACGCCGCGTGATTGCGGCGGGCGGGGCGTAACGGGAGTTCTCATCCGCGATGACACAAGCCCTCGAAAGCTTTGCCCGGCGCGTCGGCCGGCGGCGGCAGGCGCTGGCGCCGGTCCTGCTCCTTCTCGTGCTGGCGCTCGGCTCCTTCGCCTTTTTCGCCATCGCCGACGAGGTGGCGGAGGGTGAAATCCGCGCCCTGGACGAACGCATACTTCTGTCGATGCGCAACCCGGCCGATCCCACGGATCCGCTCGGGCCGCCCTGGCTCGAGGAAGCGGCGCTCGAGGTGACGGCGGTCGGCGGCTACCCGCTGATCGTCCTGTCGCTGGCGGTGGTGACGGGCCTTCTCATCGTCACGCGCCGTTTCGGAGCGGCGTTCTATGCGGTTTCCTCGGTCGGCTCCGGGGCGCTCGTCTCGCATTTCCTGAAGACTTTCTACGATCGGCCGCGGCCGGACATCGTCGCGCATCTGGATGTCATCCACACGGCGAGCTTCCCGAGCGGCCATGCCATGGTCACCACCGTCGCCTATCTGACCCTGGCGGCGCTGGTGATGCGCTTCTTCGCCGATTGGCGGGTGCGCGCCTACGTGCTCTGCGTCGCGGTGCTCATCGCGCTGGTCGTCGGCGTCAGCCGGGTCTATCTCGGCGTGCACTGGCCGAGCGACGTGGCGGCCGGCTGGGCGCTGGGCGCGGCGTGGGCGAGCCTGACATGGCTCGCCGTGACGCTGCTGGCGCTCTACCGCAGCAGCGGCCATGCGGAGGGCTCGCGAAAGCAGTTGCGCGACGGCGCGGCGGAGGCTATGGAAAAGCCATGACGACGATTTCTCGGACGATTTCTTGCGCAAATCTGTGGTGGTGGGCTCGCTAACAGCGGCCAACCGTGCAGTGTGCGCGACGTTCAGATCATGGCCGCAGGTGAAAACCGGGCGGCCATTTTTGTCACAGCCTCCCGGCGATGCCTCATAAAGGGAGCAGACAATGAGCCTGGAAGTTCTGGAAAATGGCGGCGAGCGGTTTGTCACCGCCGGCGGCATCGCCATCACCCGCACGCGCAGCGAGACCGGCTACGAGGGCGCCATCGACACTTATATCGATGCGCTCGACGAGCGGCGCGGCGCGGTGTTCTCGTCCAACTATGAGTATCCCGGCCGTTACACGCGCTGGGACACGGCGATCATCGATCCGCCGCTGGTGATTTCCGCGCGCGGCCGGGCGATGAAGATCGAGGCGCTCAATGCGCGCGGCAGGGCCTTGCTGCCGGCCGTTGCGGCCGTGGTCGAGACGCTCGACGCGGTGACGGTGAGCGAACGCTCGCCGCAGCTCGTCGCCCTGAGCGTTGCCGAGCCGGAGCGCATCGTCGCCGAGGAGGAGCGCTCGCGCGCGCCGACCGTCTTCACCGTTTTGCGCGCCGTCACCGGCCTGTTCCACACCGACCACGACGCCAATCTCGGCCTCTATGGCGCGTTCGGCTACGATCTCGCCTTCCAGTTCGACCCGATCACGCAGAGCCTCGCGCGCCCTGAAAGCCAGCGCGATCTGGTGTTGTACCTGCCGGACGAAATCCTCGTCGTCGATCACCACGCGGCCAAGGCCTGGCACGACCGCTACGATTATGCGGGCGAGGGGTTCTCCACCGAGGGTTTGGCGCGCGAGGGCAGCGTCGAGCCGTTCAGGACCGCCAGCCAGAAGCCGCCGCGTGCCGACCATGAACCGGGCGAATATGCGCGCCTGGTCGAAAAGGCCAAGCAGAGTTTCCACCGCGGCGATTTGTTCGAGGTGGTGCCGGGACAGATGTTCATGGAGCGGGCCGAGCGGCGTCCCTCGCAGATCTCGCGCCGGCTGAAGCAGATCAACCCGTCGCCCTATTCGTTCTTCATCAATCTCGGCGAGCAGGAATTCCTCGTCGGCGCCTCGCCGGAAATGTTCGTCCGCGTCAATGGCAGGCGCGTCGAGACCTGCCCGATCTCGGGCACCATCAAGCGCGGCGACGATGCCATCGCCGATGCCGAGCAGATCATCAAGCTGCTCAATTCGAAGAAGGACGAATCGGAACTGACCATGTGTTCCGATGTCGACCGCAACGACAAGAGCCGGGTCTGCGAGCCGGGTTCGGTGCGCGTCATCGGCCGGCGGCAGATCGAGATGTATTCGCGGCTGATCCACACGGTCGATCACATCGAGGGCCGGCTGCGCGAGGGCATGGATGCCTTCGACGCCTTTTTGAGCCACGCCTGGGCGGTCACCGTCACCGGCGCGCCGAAACTGTGGGCGATGCGCTTCATCGAGGAAAACGAGAAGAGCCCGCGCGCCTGGTATGGCGGGGCCATCGGCATGGTCCATTTCAACGGCGACATGAACACCGGCCTGACGCTGCGCACCATCCGCATCAAGGACGGCATCGCCGAGGTGCGGGCCGGCGCGACGCTGCTGTTCGATTCCGACCCGCAGGAAGAGGAAGCCGAAACCGAGCTGAAGGCCTCGGCCATGCTGTCGGCCATCCGCGATGCAGGAAAGTCCAATATGGACAGTGAAACGCGCTCGACGGCCCGCGTCGGCGAGGGGGTGAAGATCCTGCTCGTCGACCATGAGGATTCCTTCGTGCACACGCTGGCCAATTATTTCCGCCAGACCGGCGCCGCGGTGGCGACGGTGCGCTCGCCGGTGGCCGACGATGTGTTCGAGACCGTCGATCCCGACCTGGTGGTGCTGTCGCCCGGACCCGGCCGGCCCGAGGATTTCGATTGCGCGGCGACCATCGCCAGGGCACGGGGACGGGGATTGCCGGTCTTCGGCGTCTGCCTCGGTCTGCAGGCGCTGGTCGAGGCCTATGGCGGCGCGCTTCGTCAATTGGCCGAGCCGATGCATGGAAAACCCTCGCGCATCCGCGCCAGCGGCAACAGCCTGGTGTTTTCCGGCCTGCCGGCCGAGATCACCGTCGGGCGTTATCATTCGATCTTCGCCGACCCGGCGCGCCTGCCGCGCGAATTCACCGTTACGGCGGAAACCGAGGATGGCGTCATCATGGGGATAGAACATGAAAGCGAACCGATTGCCGCAGTGCAATTCCATCCCGAATCGATCATGACACTCGGCCACAATGCCGGCATGCGCATGATCGAGAACGTGGTGGCCCATCTGCCGCGCAAGGCGCGTGTGAAGGCGGCCTGACACAAAGCCCCGATAAGCCTCCTCCCCTTCGCTCCCGGGGGAGAAGGCAGCAATCGAAAGGAACCACCATGCCGTCGAACGGCAAGCTCCAGCGCATCGCCGCCTGGTCCATCGCCGTCGCGCTCGCCATTTTCGCGCTGAAGCTGGCGGCATGGTGGTTGACCGGCTCCGTGGCGCTGTTTTCCGACGCGATGGAATCGGTGGTCAATGTCGTCGCCTCGACGATTGCCTGGTATGCGCTGCGCCTGGCGCACAAGCCGGCCGACGACAACCACCCTTTCGGCCATCACAAGGCGGAGTATTTCTCGGCCGTTCTGGAAGGCGTGCTGATCGTTCTGGCGGCCCTTCTCATCCTGCATGAGGCGTGGGGGGCATTTTTCGCTCCGCGGGTGCTCGAGGCACCGGCGCTCGGCATCGCCATCAACGCGCTGGCGGCGGTCGGCAATGGTGTGTGGGCCTGGCTGTTGATGTCCACCGGCCGGCGCGCGCGCTCGCCGGCCATGGTTGCCGATGGGCGTCACCTTTGGACGGACGTGGTCACGTCGGTGGGTGTCATTGCAGGCCTGGTCCTCGCATTGGCCACCGGCTGGCTGTGGCTTGACCCGCTGATGGCGGCAATCGTCGCGCTCAACATACTGTGGCATGGCTGGCACATGGTCGGCCACTCCGTGCAGGGGCTGATGGATGTGGCGGTGGAGCCCGGCGACCTCGCCGAGATCGAGCGCGTCGTCGAGGAAAACCGCACCGGCGCGCTGGAATTTCACGACCTCAAGACCCGCGAAGCGGGTCGGGCCCGCTTCATTGAGTTCCACCTGGTGGTGCCTTCGGAGATGACCGTGGAGGCGGCGCACCGCATCTGCGACCGTATCGAGCAGGCACTGGAGAAGACACTGCCCGGCGCGCAGGTCACCATCCATGTGGAGCCGGCACACAAGGCGAAGCTGGCTTGAGGTCGGCCGGGCGCGTGTCCCGGCCGCCGTTTCAATCGGTGCCGGCCCGATGGATCCTGGCGCCCAGCCAGGCGCAGGGCAGGCTGATGGCGATGAGCGCCAGCGGATACCAGTGCATGCCGAAATCCCACATGGCGATGGCACCGAGCGTGCTCAGCACGACGCCGATGCCGCCGAGGACCAGCGCATGCGCCATCGGTGCATGCGGCGCGAAGCGTGCTGCCAGATAGCAGCCGAACACCGCATAGAGGATGCGATAGGCGAGTGCCAGCAGGCCGTGGCCGGTCTCGGTCATCGGCTCGCCCCAGGGCGGATAGACCTCCAGGACGTGCATCAGATGGTCCGTGCCGAGCGACAGGACGAAGATGGCGACGAGGCCGAGAAGCACGGCGCCGATGCTTTGCAGGAGGCGGCGTGGCCGGTCGGTGGATGTTTCATTTTCAAGCGTCATGGGGCGGTCTCCCTGTTTCCTGTCCGCGGCAAGGCGGGATGGTCCGATCAGCGTTTCTTGCCGATGCCCTTTTCGAGCACGCCCGGATGGGCCTCGACGATCTCGCGCACCTGGTCGGAGAAATCGTCCATCTCCTGGATCTTGCGGATCTCGATGGTCTCGTTGGGCGATCCGGGACAGCGTTTGGCCCAGTCGATCGCATCGGCGAGCGTCGGCACGTCGATGATCCAGTAGCCGCCAAGCACCTCCTTCGCCTCGATGAACGGGCCGTCGATGACGACCGGCTCGCCGCTGGCGAAGGAAACGCGCGCACCGGCCGAGGGCGGATGCAGCCCGTCGAGGGCGACGAGCACGCCGGCAGCGCTCAGTTCCTCATTGTATTTCATCATCGCCGCGACGGCGTCGGCGGGGAGGTCGAGTTCCGGACCCGCGGTCTCGTACCCCTTGGGGATCATCAGCATCATGTAGCGCATGGCGTTCTCCTGCCTGTTCGATTGACGGCCAAAGGACGTTCGGAGGCCCGGCAATCCGACACGGGGGAAGCTAAAACATTCCCATGCGCAACACGATCCTGTATCCGGTGATGGCAACAGCCGGGACGCGCATCGATGGACACCACACCGCAGGCTTCTTTCCATGGGCCGCTGACGCGTCTTCCCCGTTCCTTCCAATGGCTGTTCCTGGTCGTACTGACGGCGGTTCTTGCCGGGCTGATGCTGCATTTCACGCTGCCGGCGGCGCTGCTCATCGGCCCGATGCTGGCGGCGGTGACGGCGGGTGCGCTGGGGGCCGGGGTGCGGGTGCCGGCCCTGGTCTTCGCCGGGGCGCAGACATTGGTCGGCCTGTTGATCGGCGGCTCGCTGGAGCCGGCGATCCTCGCCTCCTTCACCGACATCTGGCCGATCCTGCTGCTCGCCGTGCTGGCGACGGTTGCGGCCAGCAGCTTTCTCGGCTTTCTCGTCAGCCGCTGGAAGATCCTGCCCGGCACCACCGCCGTCTGGGGCTCGGCGCCGGGGGCGGCGACGGCGATGGTGCTGATGGCCGGCGCGTTCGGCGCTGATCAGCGCCTCGTCGCCTTCATGCAATATCTGCGCGTCATCTTCGTCACCATCGCCGCGGCGCTGATCGCCCGGCTGTGGGTCGACACCTCCGGCGTCGAAATGCCCGCGCCGGACTGGTTTCCGGCGCTGCGCCTCGACGCGCTGGCGCTGACGCTGGTGCTTGGCGTGGCCGGCGGCGTGGCGGGCAAGTTCTCCCGCCTGCCGGCGCCGTTCTTCTTCGGCGGGCTGATCGCCGGCGCGCTGGCGCATCTGGGCGGCGGGCTGTCGCTCGAACTGCCGCCTTGGCTGATGGGCGCGGCCTATATGCTGGTCGGCTGGTCCATCGGCCTGAAGTTCGACCGGGCGCTGCTCGCCACCGCCTTCAAGGCGCTGCCGCAGGTGGTGCTGTCGATCCTGGCGCTGATGGCGTTCTGCGGCGGGCTGGCCTGGTTCCTGCATGTGGAATGGGGCATCGACCCGCTGACCGCCTATCTGGCGACCAGCCCCGGCGGCATGGATTCGATCGCCATCATCGCCGCCGCCTCGCAGAACGTGAACCTGTCCTTCATCATGGCGGTGCAGATGGCGCGGTTCCTGTTCGTGCTGCTGGCCGGCCCGCCGATCAGCCGCCTGGTGGCGCGCTGGGCGGGCGGGTGAGTTCGCATCAGCCATCGGCCGCCTTGTGGGCTTGAGTCCAGAAATCGAGGTAAGTCCTTGGCGGTTCCGGCGAATCCATCATCCTCTGGCTGAAGAAGATGCCGATCAGCCCGTTTGCCGGGTCGGTATAGGCCGACGTGCCGTAGCCGCCGTCCCAGCCGAACCGGCCGGGCACGAGCCACGGCTTGGTCCGCTTCACCGCGACCGACATGCCAAGGCCCCAGCCGGCGCCGCCTCCCGCCATGAACGGCTCGGCGTGCGGGCCACGCTTCTGTTCCGGCGTCAGCTGGTCGCGCGTCATCTCGGCCACGGTTTCCGTCTTCAGGTAGCGCTTGCCGTCCAGTTCGCCGCCGTTCAGCATCATGCGGCAGAAGGCCAGATAGTCATCGACCGTCGAAACCAGGCCGCCGGCGCCCGAATCGAGCTGCGGCGGGGCGGTGAAGTCGATGCCCTCCTGTGGGCCGAAGACTTTCAGCCCGCCACCATTGGCAAAGTCGGGACCGTATTGCGGCGGCAGGCGGTCCCGCTTCTCCTCCGGCACGAAGAAGCCGGTGTCCTTCATGCCGAGCGGCTCGAACAGCCGTTCGGCCATCACCGCGCCGAGCCGCTTGCCCGTTGCCCGCTCGATCAAGATGCCGGCGACGTCGAGGCCGTTATTGTAGAGGAACTTCTCGCCCGGCTGGGCGGCCAGCGGCAGGGCGCCGAGCTTTTCCATATAGGCGTCGGAACTCATCTGCGGCAAGGCGAAGCCGGGGGCGAGGCCCGTTTCGCGCATCGCCAGCTGGACAGGATATTCTTCCGGGAACACCATGATCGCGCCGAGCCCGAAGGTCATGGTCAGCAGATGGCGCAGGGTGATGGGCCCGGCCGCCGGCACCGTCTCGTCGAGCGGCCCGTCGATGCGCTTCAGGACACGGCGGCCGGCGAGTTCGGGCAACAGGGCATCGACCGGCCCGTCGAGCGACAGCTTTCCTTCCTCGACCAGCATCATGGCGAGCGCCGCCGTCACCGGCTTGGTGATCGAGGCGACGCGGAAGATCGTGTCGCGGGCCATCGGCCGGCCGCCGCCCAGTTCAAAACTGCCGGCGGTGCCCACATGGGTCTCGCCTCGGCTCTGGACGAGCCAGGTGGCGCCCGGCAGGTAGCCTTCGGCGACATGGGCGTCCATCATTGCCTGCAGGGCCTTCAGCGCGTCGGTGGAAAGGACGTCATCCATTCTTGCCGTCGTGTTTGCCGCTTGCGCTGCGGCGATCGGAAATCCGATAGCGCCGAGCGCGAGGGAGGCCACTGCCGTTTGCAGCAGCGTTCGCCGGTGGATGGTCGGGGGCGTGGTCATGGCTTTGAATCCTCTTGCGTTCGTTGTGTCGCCCATCGCGCTACTGTCGTGGAGCGGGGCCGTCCTGCGGGTTCTCCCGTCGCTCCGCCTCCTGCACCGAGGGGCGGGCCTCGATGCGCGCCACATAATCGCGGAAGCAATCGGCAAGCGCGAAATCCATTTGCAACGCGCCGCGCGCCAGCATGAAAAGATAGGGATCGGCCACGCTGAAGCGGTCGCCGAGCAGATAGTCCGCGCTTTCCAGCCGGCTGGACAGAAGGTCGAAACGCTGCTGGATCTCCTCGCGAAGCACCGGCTTCGATTCCTCCGACACCGAGAAATAGATCGGAAAGCGCTTGTGTATCTCGCAGGCAAGGAAACTCAGCATCTCGATCAGCCGGTATCGGCCGCGCTCGCCCTCGGGCGCCAATTGCGGCGCGCGGTCGGCGATCCAGGCGAGGATCGCGACATTCTCCGTCAGCACCTCTCCATCGTCGAACATCAGGGCGGGAACGTAGCCCTTCGGCGTGACGTCGTTATAGTCGCTGCCGTCGTCGAGCCGTTTGCTCCAGATGTCCACCTTGACGAGTTCGACCGGCAACCCGGCCTCGATCAATGCGATGTGGTCGGCGATGCTGCTGAATCCGGGGGCATGGAAGAGTTTCATCGAAAAGCTCCTGTTCATGGGTTCGCCATCGCGACGCGATTGTCGCCGGGATCATGCGAAGGAAAAAAAGATGTGCGCCGGCCGTGACAGGCCATCGGTGGTCGTCACTCGCCTGTGCCGGTGTGCGCAACGATGGCGCCGATGATGGTGTCCCAATCGGCGGGATGGAGCTCGTGGCCGCCGCCGGCAAGCTCGATCAGCCTGGCGCCGGGCACCGTGTCGGCCAGCAGTCGGCCGTGCTCGACCGGGTAGATCGGGTCGCCGGTGCCGTGGATGACGAGCAGCGGCGGCTCTAGCTCCGCCAGCCTGCCCGCCCACGCCTCGCCCCCCTTCAGCATGAAGTGGTTGGTGGCGCTGGTGAAGTTTCGCGCCCGCGCGACGTCGCGCGTGACCAGGGCGCGGGCCGCCGCCTCGTCATAGGGATGGGCGCTGCCGGCGATCATGCGCGTGTCGCGGACCATGAAGTCGATCACCTGGGCATGGTCGGTCCAGTCCACTGCCTCGCCCGTGGCGGCGTGCTCCATGTAGGCAGCCGATGTCTGCGGCAGCGAAGCGGTGTCGGTTCCGACCGGCGAGGTGCTGATGGCGGTCAGCGTCGCCACCCGGTCCGGGTGGGCGAGGGCGGCGATCTGCGCCAGGGTGCCGCCGAGCGACATGCCGACCAGATGCGCCTTGTCGATGCCGTAGCCGTCGAGCACGCCGACGGCGTCCTCGGCCATGTCGTCCATCGTGTAGGGCGGGTTGCTCGGCTCGTAGCCGGTCGAAAGCCCGGTGTCGCGGTTGTCGTAGCGGATCACGTAGCGGCCCTCGGCGGCAAGCCGCTCGCAGAAGGCCTGCGGCCACCACAGCATCGAGGCCATGGCGCCCATGACCAGCAGGACCGGGGGATCGGAGGGGTCGCCGAAGGCCTCCGTGGCGATCTCGACGTTGTTCATGCTTATGGTTCGCGTGCTCATGGGGGCTCCTTGTGCTTCGCTGGCGGCGGTCAGGGTTGCAGACAGCATCGCCGCGGCCACGGCGAAGCCGATGCCATGCGGGCGGGGGCACTGCGGGAGGGATGCGGTCATGGGCGTTGCCTCTCGTATCATCGGCTTTCCAGTCGCGGGAAGGCGGCGGTTCAGTACGGGTGGTTCAGTTCGGCCGGTTGGGTTCGTAGCGCAGGATAAGTGTGCCGTTCTTCAGCGGCCGGGCCTCGATCAGCTTGAAGGCGCGTTCGCTGTCGCGCGGCTTGAAGAAGGGCGTGCCCTTGCCGAGCTGCACGGGCACCTGTGCCAGCATCACCTCGTCGACGATTTCGGCATCCAGCAGGGTTTTGCAAAGATCGGCGCTGCCGAAAATGTAGATGTTCTTGCCCGGCTCGGCGTTCTCCCGGGCGGAGCGGATCGCGCCGACAATGTCGTCGGTGAGGCGGGTGTTGTTCCAGTCCGAGCCCGTCAGCGTGCGCGAGGCGACCAGTTTCGGCAGCGCGTTCATGAACGACTTGACCTCGGAATCCTCGGCGGTCGTCCAATGGTCCCGCATGCCCTCATAGGTGACCCGGCCGAAGACCAGAGAAGCGGCGGTGTGGCCGAACGTTCGGCTCAGTTCCTCCAGTTCCTCGCCCCAGCCATGATTGTGGAAGTCGAGGTCCCACTTCTTCTCGCCTTCGAAATAGCCGTCCAGCGAAACCAGATTCCAGATGATGACCTTGCTCATGTTCTTGCTCCCGTTCTCGATTCGGTCGTGTGTTAACTGGTTGCATATTAAAATCGGTTGCAGGCTAGAATAACTGATGGCATATTGCAACTGGTTTTTTTGGAGAATGAATTTGACCAGCAGCGACGACATTGCCGCCGAGCACCGCTCCGGCTGTCCCATCAATCTCACCGTCGAGGTGGTCGGCGACAAATGGAGCCTGATCGTCGTGCGCGACATGATGTTCGGGAACCGGCGGCATTTCCGCGATCTCCTGACCAATTCCCAGGAAAAGATCGCCTCCAACATTCTGGCCGATCGACTGCGCCGACTGTTGGCGGAAGGGATCATCGCCAAGACGGATGATCCCAGCCACAAGCAGAAGGCGATTTACAGCCTGACGGAAAAGGGCATCGAGCTGGTGCCGGTGTTCGCCATGATCGGCGCCTGGGGCAGCAAATGGCTGCCGGTGTCGGAGGAGCTGTCGATCCGCGCCAAGCTCCTGGCCGAGGGCGGGCCGGATCTGTGGGACGCCTTCATGGACGATCTGCGGGTCACGCATCTGGGCGCGCCGCCGCCGGCCGGAAAAACCGGTCCCGGCGTGCGCGAATGGTTGCAGGCGGCCTATGAGGAGGTGGTTGCGCGCAAGAGAGCGGCCACGGCTTCCTGAATGTGCCGGGCCGGAGAAATCTCTTGATTCCAGAGTTTTGCATGCTCCGGCTCGCATTTTGATTCATGTTTGCGCCGGCAATGTTTTCCGCGGCGCCGCGCAATTCGCTGTTCTATCTGTGCGGTACTGCTATCCTGTGGAACAGGTGTTAGGGGTAAGCAGGCTTCAATGCGTCGGGATCATCTTGCCTTCCTCGCCGGCGGCGGGGCTTCGGCGGCGGCCATCCGCTCCTTCGACTGGTCGACCACCGACATCGGGCCGATCGAGCTTTGGCCTTCGGCGCTGAAGACCGCCGTCGCCCTCATGCTGAGTTCCAGTTTTCCCAAGGCCGTCATCTGGGGGCCGTCGCTGGTGACCATGCACAATGATGCCTTCACGCCGATCCTGGGCGGTAAGCCGCCGGCCATCGGCCGTTCGTTCCGCGATATCTGGGGGGAGGCCTGGGAGGTGCTCGGCCCGATTGCCGACAGGGCTTTCGCCGGCGAGCCGACCTTCATCGAAAACTTCCCGCTCGTCGTGAATCGGTTCGGCTATGACGAGGAGGCTCACTTCACCTTCTGCTACAGTCCCATCCGCGATGAGCACGGCATCGTCCAGGGCATGATGGACACGGTGGTGGAAACCACGCAGACCGTCCGCACCCAGCGCCAGGTTGCCGCCGTCAACGGTGAGCTGCAGCATCGCATGCGCAATCTGGTGGCGATGGTGTCGGCGCTGGCCGGGCAGACTTTCAAGGGCGACCCCGCCACCGAGGGCATGCTCGGCATCTTCCAGGAAAGGCTCAGGGCATTGGGCGAGGCGCAGGCGCTGCTGACCGCCGAGAGCCATCCGGACGCGACCGTCGAACAACTGGTCGGTGCGGTCCTGGCGCACCGGATCCTCGAGCCGAAGCGGGTCGAGATCAGCGGGCCGCCGGTCTCGTTGCGCGGGCGGCAGGCCCTGGCGCTGTCCCTGGCGCTGAACGAGCTGTTGACCAACGCCATCAAATACGGCGCGCTGTCGAACGATGACGGGCGCATCCTGATCGAATGGAGCCGAAGCGATGAGCAGTTCTTCTTCCGCTGGCGGGAGAAGGGCGGTCCGCCGGTCGAGCCGCCAACCCGAACGGGGTTTGGCTCGAAGCTGATCGAAAGGTTCGTCGCCACGGATTTCAGGGGCGAGGCCCGGGTACACTATTTGCCGCAGGGCATCGAATACGAAATCGCAGCCAGCGCGGCGGCGCTGGACGAATGATGCGGGCAGACAAACTCCGGCAGCCGCGCCTCGACATGCTGCCCTGACTTCGGCGGGATTCCCGCCCGATCGGTTCAGGCGAGCGTGGCCAGCAGCGCGTCGAGTTTGCCGAAGCTCTCGTTCCAGCCGCCCTCATGGCCGTCGCGCGAGGCCTTCGAGGTGAAGAATGCCTGGTGAAAGGCCATCCTGGTCTTTCCGTCTTCCGTTTCCTCGAAAGTGATGGTGACCACCGTTTCGTGGCCGGGCGCGTCGTTCTCGTCGTGCCAGGCATGGGTGAAGACGATGCGCTCGGGCGGCGTGACCTCGCGGTATTTGCCGCTCAGCCAATGATCCTGGCCGTCGGGCGAGCGCATGCAGGTGCGAAACCATCCGCCGGTGCGGATGTCGCCTTCCGACAGGGGCATGGTGAAGCCGGTGGGGCAGGACCAGCGGTCGAGATGTTCCTGCCTGGTCCAGGCTTCGAACACCAGCGCGCGGGGCGCGTCGAAGGTGCGGTCGATGGTGAGTTCCGTGTCGGCCGTGGCCGCGGCTTCAGCGCTCATGGCTGTCTCCTTGGTGATCATCGGGTGTGCGCAAGAGGTTCACAGATAGAAGGTCAATGCGGGCGGCCCGTCCCAATTGTCGTTGCGGCCGTCCTCGTAGATGACCGGAGCCGCTTCCAGCTCCTCGGGCGTCGCGTCGTCGAGGCAGGCGACGTTGACGCAATAGAACGCGCCGCCCATCGGTTCGAAATCGGCGCTGGCGAAGGGCCGCACGCCGCAATTCCTGCAGAAGCGATGGGCGATTGCCCGCTCGCCGAAGCGGTATTCGCCCAGCGCCTCGCCGCCCGATATGAGGGTGAAATCGGCGGGCCGGACGAAAGCCTTCCAGAAACGCGATTTCATGCAGGACGAGCAGGTGCAGCGAAACGTGGCGGTCCACCAGATGCCGGGGAGTTCCGGCGTCGAGCGCCGGCCCTGCGGCGCCAGGTCGATGCCGGCCGAAAAGCGCACCGCCCCGCAGTGGCAGCTTCCGTGATAGGTCTTCTTCATGGGTTGCTCCCGTCTTGTTCGCTCAAATACCGTCCCAGGCGGTCCAGGCACTCGCCCCAGCCATCCGCGTGGCTGTCGCGTTCGTCCGCCGTGAGGAATGGCGCCTGCTGGAAGGTGACGCGGGTGCCGGCGCCGGCATCCTCGAACGCCACCGTCACCAGCGTGTCGATCGCACCATCCTCTTCCCAGCGGAATGTGAGCACGAGGAGGCTCGGGGTGACGATCTCGCGATAGCTTCCGCTGGCCCAATAGTCGTTGCCTTCCGGCGAACGGATGCAACTGCGCCATTTGCCGTTCCGGCGGAAATCCACCGTGACCGACGGGACCGAGAAATTCTTCGGCCCCCACCAGCGCGCCAGATGCTCGGGCGACGACCAGACCTTGAAGACGAGGCTGCGCGGCGCGTCGAACACACGGCTGATGCTGAGCGCATGGTCATCGCGCGCCGGTGGCGTGTTCATCGCGGGCTTTGGCGTGGCTGGCTCAGGCATCGTCGGACCGCTCCTTGTGCTGGATCTGCTTCAGATAGTCGTCGAGGCGGTCGAAACTGTCGTCCCAGAACCGCCGGTACTGTTCCATCCATGCGGCGACATCCTTCAGCGGCCCCGCTTCCAGCCGGCAGGGCCGGAACTGGGCGTTCCTGCCACGCGAGACGAGGCCGGCGCGCTCCAGCACCTTCAGATGCTTGGACACCGCCGGCAGCGTCATGGCGAAGGGTTCCGCCAGCTCGTTGACCGTGGCCTCGCCCATCGACAGGCGCGCGAGCATCGCCCGCCGGGTCGGATCGGCGAGGGCGGAGAAGGCGGTGCTGAGCGGGTCGGTCTGCATTTTTAATATACCATCAGGTTAATTAGCTAATTGGTAAAATACAGACGAGAGACCGAATGTCAAGCCTGCCAATGGAAGGCGCCGGGTGCGCCGTTTGTCGCCCTTGCACTCGGCCAGCACCTCGGCTATTGAACCCTCATGACGACGCGCACGACAAACACTGTCTCCGACCGGACCGCCTTTTTCGGCGCGACGGCGCGCGCGCTTTCTTCCAGCCTGCTGCTTCTCGGCCTTATCGGCGATCGCCGGGTCCGTTGAAGGAGCGCCCGGCGATCGATGTCGCCGCTTGGGCGCCTGCTCTTTCCCCCAGAATTCGCATTCAGAGTTGACAGGCCAGGCGTGCCGCGCGCACGCATTCGGGGCCGGGAGAGAATGAAATGGACGCGCACAAAATGACCACCGACATGACGGCAAGAGACGGCGCGGCGGCAGGCAGGCCCAAGGGCATGCCCGACGCGGCGCGCAAGTACCAATCCTACCCGCTGATCGACATTCCTGACCGCACCTGGCCGTCGAAACGCATCGAAAAGGCGCCGATCTGGTGTTCCGTCGATCTGCGCGACGGCAACCAGGCGCTGATCGACCCGATGGGCCACGAGCGCAAGGCGCGCATGTTCAAGCTGCTGCTCGACATGGGTTTTCGGGAGATCGAGGTAGGCTTCCCGTCGGCTTCGCAGACCGATTTCGATTTCGCCCGCTGGTGCATCGAGGAAGCCGGCGTGCCGGACGCGGTATCGCTGCAGGTGCTCGTCCAGTGCCGGCCCGAACTGATCACCCGCACCTTCGAGGCGCTGGAGGGCGCGCACCGGCCGATCGTCCATTTCTACAATTCCACCAGCGAATTGCAGCGCCGCGTCGTGTTCGCCAAGGATGTCGCCGGCATCAAGCGGATCGCCACGGATGCCGCCAAGATGGTCATGGACATGGCCGCCAAGGCGGCCAGGGAATCAGGACATGGCGGTTATCGTTTCCAGTACTCGCCGGAAAGCTTTACCGGCACGGAACTGGAAGTGGCGCTCGAAATCTGCAACGCGGTCACCGAGATCATCGACCCGACGCCGGACGACAAGCTGATCATCAACCTGCCGTCGACCGTCGAGATGGCGACGCCGAACATCTATGCCGACCAGATCGAATGGATGTGCCGGCGCCTCGACCGGCGCGACAGCCTGATCATCTCGCTGCACCCGCACAATGACCGCGGCACGGGCATCGCCGCCACGGAGCTTGGCCTGATGGCCGGCGCCGACCGCGTCGAGGGCACGCTGTTCGGCAATGGCGAGCGCACCGGCAATGTCGATGTCGTCACGCTGGCGCTCAACATGTACACGCAGGGACTCGATCCCGAGCTCGACTGCTCCGACATCAACCGCATGAAGGATGTCTACGAGCATTGCAACCAGCTCGTCATCCCCGAGCGGCACCCCTATGTCGGCGAACTGGTCTACACGGCCTTCTCCGGCTCGCACCAGGACGCCATCAACAAGGGCATGAAGGCGATCAAGACGGCCAACAAGCCGCTCTGGGAGGTGCCGTACCTGCCGATCGACCCGGCCGATGTCGGCCGCTCCTACGAGGCGATTATCCGCATCAACTCGCAGTCCGGCAAGGGCGGCATTGCCTATGTCATGCAGGCCGATTACGGACTCAACCTGCCGCGCAACCTGCAGACCGAGTTCCGCGGCGACATCCAGGACATCACCGACCGCGAGGGCAAGGAATTGCCGTCGAGGCAGATCCACGAGCGCTTCATGGAGCTCTATGTCGATCAGCCGGGCGCACGGCTCAAATTCATCGATCACCAGACCTTCCCGGATACGACCGTGAAGGGTCAGCGCGTCGTCGAGGCGACCATTCTCGACAAGGGAAACGAGATCGTCATCAAGGGGGTCGGCACCGGTCCCGTCGATGGTTTCATCGATGCGCTGTCGAAGCATGTCGGCGTCGAGATGTCGGTGATCGACTATTCCGAACATTCCCTGCAGCAGGGCTCCAACGCGGCGGCCGTCTGCTACATGGAGGTCGAGCATCCGGGCGGCAAGCTGTTCGGCGTCGGCGTCAACACCAACATCGTCACGGCGTCGCTGGAAGCGGTCGTTTCGGCCGCCAACCGGATTGCCGCCAAACCGGACCGATAAGTGAGCGAGCGGCTTTACGCCGACGATACGGGCGACAGCGAGGACGATGGCGTCCTCGTCCTGCTGCACGGCTTCGCCGGTACGCACGGCGTGTGGGATGGCGTTCGCGCTGCCCTGCCGCCGGGCCTGCGGATCATCGCCTATGACCTGCCGGGGCATGGGCAATCCCTGTCATATCCGAGCGCCGGCAAGGCCAGGGCGACAGCCGGTGCCGTGTTAAACGACCTGGCGGAACGCGGTGTAAACCGTTTCCATCTGGCCGGCCATTCCTTCGGTGGTGCGGTCGCGGTGCTGGCCGGGCTTGCAGCGCCCGGCAAGCTCGCATCGCTGACCCTTTGCGCGCCGGGCGGTTTCGGTTCGCAGATCAACGGTGCGGCGCTGGCCGCCCGCGCTGCGGCCCGGAGCGAGACGGAAATGCGCGCCGCACTGACCGGCATGTTCGGCATGCAGATGCGGTTGCCATCGCTTCTGGTGGAGCAGGCCATGCGCCTGTCCTCTCTTCCCGGGCAACGCGAAAAACTTATTGAAATCAGCTCTCTGATTGCGAGCGGAGATCGCCAGGGCGCGTTTCCGCGCGACAGGCTTGCTGTGCTTCCCGCGCCGGTTCATGTGGTCTGGGGGACGCTGGACGCCGTGCTGCCGATCCGCCAGGCGGATCATCTGCCGGATGGTTTCGTCCTGCATCGCCTCGAGGGGGCCGGCCACATGTTGCCGGAGGAAGCACCGGAGGCGCTGGCGCGGATCATGGCGCAAGTGATCGCCGAGATTTGACTGCTATAGGGCGGAACTGATCTTTGTTGCCGTAAACTTGTCTCGTTTACTACGCTATGCGAAGCGGAACAAAACGTGATGATTTTCTGTTTTACCCGTGTTAACGATGGGTTAACGATAGAGATCGCCGCCGATAGATTGCCTGGAGCGCCGTGCGCGGCTTTGGGCCCACACCGGACGCTCTATCTCTTGTTTTCCGCATTTGTGCGGACGTCAGGTGAAACCACCTGACTGCAAAATGCTAGAGGAGTACCGCCGATGAGCGAGGCCGGTCAGACCCTTGCAACCGCGACGAATGTCCGGAGCCTCTCCGACGCTGTGCGCGAGATGAAGAATGCCGCCGCCGACCGGGCCGACGTGGTGGTCGATCTGCGCGAGGCGAGCCGCACGCGCCTCGAGCTCCTGGCGCAGGAGCTTCAGCCGGTGTTCGCCGACGTGCCGAAGGACGATCCCACATTCGACCTGGTGATTTCCTCCGGCGAGCAGCCCCGCCTGTGGATCGACGCCGTGGCGCATGTCGCCATGGGGCGCGATCGCCGCACCTACCGCTTCCTGCGCGACACGCGGCTTGGCCGCGTGGTGATGGCCGAAAGCGCCGACATCAAGCCGGTTGCCGACCAGGTGACCCGCTACATCGCCGAACGCATGGTCGAGCGCCAGCGCCTCATCGACGGCGAGATCGAGACCTTGCCGCGCGGCATTGCCGACGTGGTGGACGAGGCGCCGGCCGAACCGGTGCGCAAAAGCGCCTGGAAAGGGTTTTTCGGCGGCTTGGCGATGGTTCTTCTCGGCGGGCTCGTCGGTGTCGCCGCCGTGATGCTCGTCCTGTCCGACCGGTTCCCCGAGCTGCTGGACTTCCTCGCCCGCTTCTGACGATCCGCTCTATCTCATTGTTCTTCCGCATTTATGCGGGGCGTCAGGCCGACCGATCCTCGCCCGACAGGACGGCGCTGGAGATCTCGCTGATTTCACCGCTGGCATCGGAAATGCCGCGCCGGGCGAAATGCACCCGCCAGGCACCGGGTGCGCCGTCGATCTCGAACAGATTGTAGTGGGCCGGCGGCTTGGCGCCGCCATGGGCTTGCCCCGCGGCGGGCACACCCACCACGGGAACGGAGGCTCCGGCTGCTCCGTCAATGCGATGAACGGTCGGCTTGTGGGTGTGCCCGTGCAACACCAGTTCAGCCCCATGCGTGCGGATCAGCTGCTGAAACCGCGTGATGCCGTACAGGCGCTTGGCTGTGTGGGTTGCGCCGCGCACCGGCGGGTGATGGATCATCACGACCCGGAAAAGCCCGGCTTCGCCCGTCGCATCCAGGATGCTCGCCAGCCGCTGCGCCTGGGCCTTGGAAAAATATCCGCTCGCCATGAAGGGGGCGGTGGCCCGCGCCGAGGATACGCCGATGATCGCCACATTGCCGCGCACCCGCAGAAAGGGAAAACTGCCCTTGCCCTTCACCGGCTGGCGGCCGTCGCCGGTCATATAGGGGCCCCACGCGCGGCAGGCGCGCGCCAGGGCCCCCGGCACATAGGCGTCATGATTGCCCGGCACCACCGATACGGCATCGGCCGGGCCGAGGCCTTCCAGCCACAGCCGCGCCATCTCGATTTCCTTGTCGAGCGCAAGGTTGACGAGGTCGCCCGTCAGCGCGATGTGATCGGGCTTGGCCGCCAGCATGTCGTCGGTGATCTTGTCGATCACGCCGTGGTCGAGATTGAGCCGCCGGTTGCGCTTCCAGTTGATGTATCCGGTAATGCGCTTGGAGGCGAGTTCCCGATAGCTTATGGCGGGGAGGGGTCCCAGATGGATGTCGGAAAAATGCGCGAGCCGAAACATACGCCGTGTGTAGAACACGCAGTCGGAGCTGACCAGCCCGAAGGAGCTGATGCATGAATGACGCCGCCAGCATCGTGAAAAAGCCCTTGTTCCGCGCCCGTCTGTTCCACATCTGGCTGCGCCTCAGCCGGCCGATGACGCTCGGCATGCGCGGTGTGGTGTTCGACGCCGACACCAATTCCGTCTTCCTGGTGCGGCACACCTATGTGAAGGGCTGGCACTTTCCCGGCGGCGGCGTCGAACCGGGTGAAAGCACGCAAGCCGCGTTGGCGCGCGAACTGGCGGAAGAGGGCAATATCGAGATTTTGCGCCGGCCGGAGCTGAAATCGTTCCACTTCAACCGCCACGCCAGTTCTCGCGATCATGTCGCGGTCTATCTCATCACCGATTTCCGCCAGACCCGCCCGCATGTGCCCGATCGCGAGATCGCCGAGGCGCGCTTCTTCCGGCTCGACGCGCTGCCCGACGGCACCAGCGACGGCACGCGCCGGCGCATCGCCGAGATATTCGACGGCGCACCGGTGTCGGATGAATGGTGAGGTTGAGCGCCGGGACCTGCCGCAGGCGTGTCGGCATGACGAACGGCAGGGGGAGTGGTGTCAATCGTCGGCGCCGGCGCGTTGCTCATCCCTTTCCACAATTCGTCACCCTCGGGCCCCGACCCGAGGGTCCATGCCGGAAGAGGCCGTCCTCGCGTGCTATCGCCTCTCGTTCGCTTCACGCCGCCTTCGCCAGCCGCCCGCGATCGTGCGGAGCGTCCAGCTTGAGCTCCGGCCCGACCGGCACGATGCGCGTCGGGTTGATCGTCGCGTGGCTGCCATAGTAGTGGGCCTTGATGTGCAGCATATCGACCGTCTCGGCGATGCCCGGCACCTGGTAGAGCTCGCGCAGATAGTTCGACAGGTTGGGATAGTCGGCGATGCGGCGCAGATTGCACTTGAAGTGGCCGACATAGACCGGGTCGAAGCGCACCAGCGTGGTGAACAGGCGCCAGTCGGCCTCCGTCACTCGGTCGCCGGCCAGGTAGCGCTGGCGTGACAGCCTGTCCTCGACCATGTCGAGCGCGGCAAACAGCGCCTCGAACGCTTCCTCATAGGCGCCTTGCGTGGTGGCGAAGCCGGCCTTGTAGACGCCGTTGTTGATGTCGTCGTAGACGCGCTCGTTGATGGCGTCGATCTCGGTGCGCAGCGCCTCGGGATAGAGATCGATCGAGGCATCGCCCCAGGCGTCGAACGCCTCGTTTAGCATGCGGATGATTTCGGAGGATTCGTTTGAAACGATCGTTTCCGTCTTCCTGTCCCACAGCACCGGTACCGTCACCCGGCCCGAATAATGCGGGTCGGCCTTGGTGTAGATCTGGTGCAGGAAATCGAGGCCGTAGAGCCCGTCGCCGGTCGCGCCGTCCTCCTGCTTGAAGGTCCAGCCACTGTCGCCCATGAAGTGATGCACCACCGAGACGGAGATCACGTCCTCGAGCTTCTTCAGCTTGCGGAAGATCAGCGTCCGGTGCGCCCAGGGGCAGGCCAGCGAAACATAGAGGTGATAGCGGCCGGGCTCCGCCTTGAAGCCACGCGTGCGGCCTTCCGCCGGCTCTCCGTCCACGGTGACGAAGTCGCGGAACTGCGATTTCGAGCGTTCGAAGCGGCCGCCGCTCTTGGCGGTGTCGTACCACTGGTCGCGCCAGACGCCATCGACAAGCAAACCCATCGTTCAATCTCCTGTGTTCGAACCGCATGTAGGACATTGCCGGGGCAAACCCAACCGCGCCGGGCGTGAACGCAGCGTCAACAATTTTGCCGCCGGGTCAATCTTCCGATGGACGGCGCAAAATTTTGCTGCTAGCCAAAACGCCGCAAGATGGAGATGCGCATCATGATCCGGTTCCAGGTGGAGCGACGACGAAAGGACTGAAGGCCCCTGGCTTGGGGCGCGCAGGCAGGTTTTGCCCGCTGCTCACCTTTCGACACCACCGGAACGCACATCATGTCCTCTGCCGACATCCACTATCTGCCGGAACAGCCGGCGCACGACGCTGAAATCGACCTCATCAACGAAGAAGCCTTCGGGCCGGGCCGTTTCACCCGCGCGGCTTACAAGATTCGCGAGGGCGGGCCGCATGAGCGCGCCATGTCCTTCGTTGCGGTCCACCAGAACCAGGTGATCGCCTCGGTGCGCATGACGTGGATTGCCGCCGGCCAGGGGCGGGCGCTGCTTCTCGGGCCGCTGGCCGTGCGTCCCGCCTTCAAGAACATCGGCATTGGCCGCAAGCTGGTGGCGATCGCCGTGGCGGCCGCGCGTGAGGCCGGGGTGGGAGCCGTCGTGCTGGTCGGCGACGCGCCCTATTACGGGCCGCTCGGCTTTCAGAAAATCGCCCATGGCCAGATATCCATGCCGCGTCCGGTCGACCCCAATCGGCTGCTAGCGGTGGAGATCAGGGAGGGCGCGGTGGCAGCGCTGCAGGGCGATGTGACCCACGCGGCGCTGGCACGGTAGCTTGGGACCGTAGCTGACACGATTTCGGCCGCAATTGCTCCGCAGACTGCCATTGGCTCGCGTTAGGCGAATCGCCACATGTTCCAGTTTTTATTTGATAATTTTATTTGAGGCAGAGATGCGTATTTCACTTTTGATCGCCGCCGCGGCGTTGCTCCCAGGCTGTGCCACGCCGGACACGTCTTCCAGCCACACGTCACGCGGCTTCGACGCCGTTTCGGGGCGTGAAACCTTTCCGCCCTATGTCCGTGGCGGTTATCCCGGGAACACACGCACGTGCGAGACGCGAAATTCCGCCGGCGAGCCGGTCGTCTATAGCTGCTGAAAACCGTCGGTTCGGGCGTTTCACCGCCCCTCGCGGTACCACATCGCCCCGAAGGCGAAGAGCAGCAGCGCCAGGGCCAGGAGGCCGGTGAAGATCGGCACGCGGCGCACCGCCTTCAGCACGCTGTCATTGGTCGAGCGCAGGCCGATCCAGTCATTGCCCGAAGCGCTGCCCGTGCGCCGCACCGGCACGATGTTGGGCAGATCGCCATCGGCGAGCCGCCGCACCGAGCCACCCGTGGCGTCCGCCACGGGAGCCAGCTTTTCCTCGGTCGAGACCATGTCGCCGAATTCCGGCGCGTTGACCGGGCCGACATGGGCAAGGGTCGACAGGTCGCCATTGGCGATGCGATAGATGCCGATCTCGTCGGTGTCGAGGCCGGCGGAAAACCGGCCCGGCCCGGCGGGGCCCAGCGTTGCCGAAAGCGTCTTGCCGGAGGGTGTCGTGATGCCGGCGTCGGGGGCTTCGTTCGCCATCGTCTGGCGGGTGATCTCCAGCCGCATGCCGCGCCCCGCCGCCGAAAGGCGTTCCTCCTCCAGTTCCGGTTCCTTCATCAGCCAGTGGGCAATGCGCCGGTAGAGCGCCACATGCGGGCCGCCGCCCTCGAAGCCGCGCGCCCACAGCCAGCCCTGGTCCGACAGGAACATGCCGACGCGGCCTTCGCCCTTGCGGTTGAGGATCAGGAGCGGCTGTTCGCCGGCCCCTTGCATCACCACCTGGCCCTCAGGCCGGTCGATGCCGATCAGGCGGAACCAGCGGCTCCATTGCGGCGGCTCGGATGCCGCCCCCTCCAGTCCGCGCGTCACCGGGTGACGCTGGCCGGTCTCGGTCAGCCGCGGATAGAAGCCCTGCTCGATCACCTCGCCATTGGGCAGTGCCGGCAGGGCGGAAATCAGCGGCGTGCGGGCGATCGACTGGCCGCCGGCGAATTCTGGACCGGCGGCGATCAACAGCGCACCGCCATTCTCCACATATTCGGCGATGTAGTCGTAATAAAGGATCGGCAGCACGTCGCGGTGCTGGTAGCGGTCGAAGATGATCAGGTCGAAATCGTCGATCTTCTCGACGAACAGCTCGCGTGTCGGGAAGGCGATCAGCGACAATTCGTTGATCGGCGTGCCGTCCTGCTTTTCCGGCGGGCGCAGGATGGTGAAGTGGACGAGGTCCACCGAAGCGTCGGATTTGAGCAGGTTGCGCCAGGTGCGCTCGCCCGAATGCGGCTCGCCGGAAACGAGCAGGACGCGCAAATTCTCGCGGATGCCGTCGACCAGGGCTACGGCGCGGTTGTTGACATCTGTCAGTTCGCCCTCGACCGGGTCGATGGCCAGTTCGATGATGTTGCGCCCGGCGTTCGGAACGTCGATCTCAAGCTGCGTCTCGCGGCCGATCAGCGCTTCCTCGATGAATTTTTCCTCGCCGTTGATGATGACGCGCACATCCACCGGCCCGCTCTCACCGCCCGTCGCCAGCACGCGGTAGGTCAGGTCGAGCGGCTTGCCGACGATGCCGAAGCGCGGCGCGCGCTCGAAGCGGATGCGCCGGTCCTGCTCGTCGGCCCGGCCGGTGATCAGGCCATGGATCGGCGCGCCGAGCGCCGCGGCGTTGTCGGGCACGTCATGCACCTGGCCGTCGGTGATCAGCACCGCGCCCGCCACCCGCGACGGCGGCACGTCGCGCAGCGCGCCGTCGAGCGCATCGAACAGGCGCGTCTGCGCGTTTTCGGCAGCCGAGGAGGCGCGGCCGGTCCTCACCACGCGGGTCTCGAAATCCTTGAAGCGGGCAAGCCGCGCCTCCACCTCGGCGGCTGCTTCCTGCGTTGTCTGCGCGCGGTCGCCAATGGTCGTCTGGCTCTGGCTCTCGTCCACCACCACGGCGACGACGCTTTTCAGAGGCTCGCGCTCCTCGTCGAGCAGGACCGGGTTGGCCAGCGCCGCGCCAAGGGCGGCCAGCGCCGCCAGCCGCAGCCATGCACCGCGCTGGCCGGTCCACAGGCCGGCAAACGCCAGAGCCGCGACGGGCACCAGCAGCGCCGCCAGCACCGGCCAGGAGAAGAAGGGTTCGAAGCTGAGCGACCAGTTCATGATGGCTCCTACTGCCCCAGCCGTTCGAGCAGGATCGGCACGTGCACCTGGTCGGATTTGTAGTTGCCGGTCAGCATGTACATGACGATGTTGACCCCGGCGCGCATGGCATAGAGCCGTTGCAGCGGGTCGTTGGGCACGGTCGGCAGCAGAGACTGGCCGCTTTCGTCGATGGCCCAGGCGCCGGCGAAATCATTGCCGGTGATCATGATCGGCGTCACCCCGTCGCCGACGCGTACCGGGCGGTCGGTGCGCACGGGCGCGTTCAGCGAGGCTTCCACCCATAGCGGGCTGCCGCGATAGCGGCCGGGAAACTCCGGCAGGATGAAGAAGGACTTCGTCAGGACATGGTCTTCCGGCACCGGCTCGAGCGGCGGCACGTTGAGGCCGGAGAGGATTTCGCGCAGGCGCAGCGTCGCCGGGCTTGCCGAGCTGGAATCGAAACCCGTCGAATACTGGTCGCGCGTGTCGAACAGCACCGTGCCGCCCGACTGCATGTAGGCGTCGATGCGGGCGATGGCTTCCTCCGAAGGCATGGCGGCGGCCGGATCGACGGGCCAGTAGATCAGCGGGTAGAAGGCCAGTTCGTCGCTGGCGATGTTGATGCCGGCCGGCTCGCCCGGCTCCAGCGCCGTCTTGGCGGCGAGGAATTGCGACAGGCCCGCCATGCCGGCGCGGCTGGTGGCATCGACCGATGCGTTGCCGGTGATCACATAGGCCATCCGCGTCTTGGAAATGGCGTCGATGGCTTCCGCCTCGCCGGCACGTTCATCCTGCGCGCGCGCCGTGTCCGGGGCGATCATGGCAAGCCCGATCGCCGCGGCAAGCAGCGCCGCCGCGCCGCGCGCCAGTTTCGGCTTGCGGCGCAGGCCGCCGCCGAGCCACAGCACGGCCAGCGTGTCGAGGGCGAGCAGGGCGAGGGCGGCGGCAAACAGCGGTCCCTTCAAGGGTTGCTGCTGGTCGAAGCCATAGCGGATGGCGCTCATCGGAGCCGGCGCTTGCGGGCGCGCCAGCGGCGTCAGCTCGGCATCCGGGGCCAGCAGGTTGTGCGCCACCACGCCCTCTTCGCTGCCATAGAGGCCGGGCGGGTTTTTCAGCGTCACCGCGCGGTCGCCGGCGGCCAGGGGCTCGGCTTCGGGCGAGGGCGGCACGAGCAGGCCGTCGGCCGAGATCATGCGGTAGGGCGCCAGCGCCTTGCCGCCTTCGGCATTGGCCTCGGCGAGCGCGCCCTGGTTGCGTGACAATTGCACGATGCGGCGCAGCATTTCGACGAAGCTGCCGGAGATGGGCAGGTTCGACCAGGTGGCCTCCGGCGTGACGTGAAACAGCACGATCTGGCCTTCGCCACGCTTGACGCCGGTGACCAGCGGCGTGCCGTCGGCCAGGTTCGCCCAGCTGCGCTCGACGATGTCGGGCGAGGGTTCGGCCAGCACCTGGCGGTTGACCACCACATCGCGCGGCGGCGCCAGGTCGGAGAAGGGGCCGGTGGCGGGAAATTCCGCGACCGGCTGCGGCTCGGTCCAGGAAAGCGCGCCGCCCAGGGAGCGCTCGCCAAGCCTCAGCCGCACGGGCAGCAAATCCTCGTCATTGTCTGCCGCCGCCAGGCGCGGGCCGGCAAAACGCAGCAGCGTGCCGCCGCCATCGACCCAGTCGATGATGGCGCGCCGCGCCGCTTCGGGCAGCGTGCCGACATCCGCCATGACGATGACGGCGGGCTTCTGGTCAAGCAGTTCCGGGATCGCCTCGGTCAGTTCCGGGCTCGATGGCTCCACCAGATCGGCGAAGGGCGAGAGCGCCCGCTTGATGTAGTAGAGCGGCGACAGCAAGGGCTGTGCCTGGTCGGCCTCGCTCTGCGACAACAGCCCGATGCGGCGGCGCCTGGTGTTCTCGTCGAGGACGCGCAGGCCGGCCGCCTGGTTCTCTCCCTCGATGCCGACGGAAACGAAATCGTTGCGCAGTTCGAACGGCACCTGCATCCGGCCGGTGCCCCTGGCGGCGCCGGTGCCGAAAGTGATCACCGTCTCGGCCACGCGTCGGCCCTTGTCGTCGCTGGCATAGGCGACCACCTGGCGGGGGGCCGCATCGCCGCCGGCCCGCGTCGCCGTCACCTCGAAGGCTTCGGCGGTGTTCTGGGCATCGGTCGCCGCCGTCACTGTCAGGCGCTCGGGTGCGGCCCACAGGATCTCAGCCGGCCCGCCGCCAAAGAGCTGGCGGAATGCCGCCTCGTCGCCGCTCGTGGCAAGCCCGTCCGTGAGGACGGCGATGGCCGCACCCGGCAGGTCTTCGAGTGCCGTGGCCACCCGGCCGTAGATTGCCGGGCGGTTGACCGGCACGGGGCGCGGGCGGGCGGCGGCGAGGCGTTCCAGCGCCGTATCGGCGTCGAACGGGCCGATCTCCTGGTTCTGCTCTTCCGCCGTCAGCGCCAGCACCACCGGCTGGTCGTCGGCGCGCGCATCGCCGATCAGCCGGGCGGCGGTGGCGGCGCGCTCGTCCCAGTCGGGGGACGATGCCCAGCCATTGTCGAGGACGATGGCCAGCGCCGCATTGCCGCTGGCCGCCTTTTCGCGCGGGTTCAACACCGGGTCGGCCAGCGCCAGTATGACCAGCGCCGCCAGCATCAGCCGCAGCAGGGTCAGCCACCACGGGCTCTTGTGCGGCGTCTCCTCGCGCTTGATGACGCGGGCGAGGATTTTCAGCGGCGGAAAGGTCTCGCTCTGCGGGCGTGGCGGGGTGAGCCGCAGCAGCCACCAGATCACCGGCAGGGCGATCAGCCCCCAGAGCAGAAACGGTTGGGCGAAGGAGAGCGAAAGCCAGTTCACCGGCTGCCCTCCATCTGGTAGCCGACCTCGGCGCTCATCGCCAGATGCACGGCCACCAGCGCCTGCGCCGCCGGGCGGTCCGTGTGGTGCACCGTGTAGCTCCAGCCAAGCCGCTTGCACCAGGACGCAAGCTCCTCGCGGCGGGCGATGTAGAGCCGGCGGTAATCATCCGCCAGCGTTTCGGCACGGCCGGCGGTCAGCTTGTCGCCCGTCTCGGGATCGGAGAATTCCGTTCGACCC
Source organism: Nitratireductor soli (assembly GCF_001050155.1). Classification (GTDB taxonomy): domain Bacteria; phylum Pseudomonadota; class Alphaproteobacteria; order Rhizobiales; family Rhizobiaceae; genus Nitratireductor; species Nitratireductor soli. The sequence goes on along the minus strand of NZ_LFVY01000015.1, from coordinate 75,352 downwards.
GTATAGGGGAACGCCTCCTCGGCCGGATCGGCGATCTCGATCAGATGGGCGCGCGCGCCATGCCTTGCGAGCTGGTCGAGCCAGGCGATGGTTTCCTCGACCGGGTCGAGGAAATCGCCGGCCAGCACCACGTCGGAAAAGCGGCGGACCGGCATCAGGTCGGGCCGTGCGGCCAGTTCAGGGGCATGCATCAGTTGCGCGGCCAGCCGCTCGGCGCCGTTGCGCGCCGAAAACGGGTCGGTCACGCCGGGCCAGGCGATGCGCTCGCCGCTGCGCGACAAAAGTTCGGCCAGGGCGAGGATCAGCACCAGCGCGCGCGATTCCTTCGAGACCGGGGCGAGATGCGATTTGTAAAGCATGGAGGGCGAGGGGTCGGACCAGAGCCAGACCGTGTGCGCGGCCTCCCATTCGCGGTCGCGGACATACAGATGCTCGTCGCGCGCCGAGCGCCGCCAGTCGATGCGCGACACGGCTTCGCCTTCGACATAGGGCCGAAACTGCCAGAAATTCTCGCCGATGCCGCGCTTGCGGCGGCCATGCCAGCCGGCGATCACATTGTTGGCGACGCGGCCGGCCTCGACCAGCAGATCGGGCAACAGCGCTGCGCGGGCGCGGGCGCGGACCAGCGCATCGCTCGATGCGACACGGGGTGAAACCTCGCCTATCCTGGCCATCAACGCTCTATCCGGCAGCAACCTATCCAGCTGGGCCCGTCCATCAGTCGAGCGCCTTGACCAGACGGCGGATCACGTCGCGCACGCTCATGCCTTCGGCGCGGGCGGCAAAGGTCAGCGCCATGCGATGCTGCAGAACGGGTTCGGCCAATGCACGGATGTCGTCGACCGACGGCGCCAGCCGCCCATCGTAGAGCGCGCGGGCGCGGGCGCACAGCGTCAGCGCCTGGCTGGCGCGCGGGCCGGGGCCCCAGGCCACATGCCGGTCGGTGTCGGGATTGCCGACGCCCGGCCGCGCCATGCGCACCAATTGCAGGATCGCATCGACGACGCTCTCGGGCACCGGCATGCGGCGGATCAGCATCTGGATGTCCCGCAGCCGGTCGGCCGTCAGCGCGTTCTGCGCCTCGGCCTCGTCGACGCCGGTGGTCTCCAGCAGGATGCGCCGTTCGGCCTCGATTTCGGGATAGAGAATGTCGACCTGCATCAAAAAGCGGTCGAGCTGCGCCTCGGGCAGGGGATAGGTGCCTTCCTGCTCCAGCGGGTTCTGCGTCGCCAGCACGTGGAACGGCGCCGGCAGGTCGTGGCGGTGGCCGGCGATGGTGACATGATATTCCTGCATCGATTGCAGCAGCGCCGACTGGGTGCGCGGGCTGGCGCGGTTGATCTCGTCGGCCATCAGGAGCTGCGAGAAGACCGGGCCGGGCAGAAAGCGGAAGGAGCGCTTGCCCTTCTCGTCCTGCTCCATCACCTCGGAGCCGAGAATGTCGGACGGCATCAGGTCGGGGGTGAACTGGATGCGGCGGGCGTCGAGGCCGAGCACCACGCCGAGCGTCTCGACGAGCTTGGTCTTGGCCAGGCCCGGCACGCCGACCAGCAGCGCGTGGCCGCCGGCCAGAATGGCGATCAGGGCCCGCTCGACGACGGCCTCCTGGCCGAAGATGACCCGGCCGACGCCCTCGCGCACCCGGGCGATGTCGGCCAATGCGCGCTCGGCCTCGGCGATCATTTCCTTGTCGCTCAAGGCCTTTTCGCCGGGCATTCTGTCCTTGGAAACGATGCTCATGCCGTCTCGATCCTCATTTGCGGTCGGGACGGACCCTACCGGCACGTGTATGAAACGAATCGCACCGTCACGTCCCTGATCGAATTTAAAACACTGATCAAGGCTGACAAGCGAAACAACAGTGACTATTTCGTGACCATGGACCAGGAAAACAGTTCGAAGATGGAAAGTCTTTCGCACGCCGGCGATGCGGCAAGCCTGGAGGCCCTGGTCGCGCGCGCGGCGCGCGCCGGCAAGGGCGCGCCGCCCGTGGAACGCTGGAATCCGCCCTTTTGCGGCGATCTCGACATGGAGATCAGGGCCGACGGAACCTGGTTCTATCTCGGCACGCCGATCGGCCGGCCGGCTCTGGTGCGGCTGTTCTCCTCGGTTCTGCGCAAGGACGAGGACGGACGGACCTATCTCGTGACGCCGGTGGAAAAAGTCGGCATCCGCGTCGAGGACGCGCCGTTCCTGGCCGTCGAGATGGCGGTTACGGATTCCGGCGCGTCGCAGGTGCTGACCTTCCGCACCAATGTCGGCGATGTCGTCGAGGCAGGTCCCGATCACCCCCTGCGGTTCGCGGTCGAGGCCCAGACGGGCGGCCTGAAGCCCTATCTCCATGTGCGCGGGCGGCTGGAGGCGCTGGTCGGCCGCGCCGTCATGTACGACCTGGTCGAGGCGGGCGAGGAAATCGACATGGACGGGCGGGCGATGTTTGCGCTGCGCTCATGCGGCGCGGTGTTTCCGGTGATGCCGGCGCAGGATCTGCAGAGGCTCAGCCGATGACGATGGAAACGAAGGCGTCGCCTCTTTTTTCCGCCGAGGAGTTCCGCCGCCGGGCCGCCCGCCAGAGCGGTCCGCGGGGGCCGGAGGATTATGGCGACCACGGGCTCAATCCGGACATGAAGAGCCTGATCATGCGGCCGAACCTGCGCGATGCCGCCGTGCTGATCCCCGTGGTCGGCCATGCGGACGGTGCATCGGTCATCCTCACCCAGCGCGCCGAGGCCTTGCGCAACCATTCGGGGCAGGTGGCCTTTCCCGGCGGCCGCATCGATCCGGAAGACGCTTCTGCCGAGGCTGCCGCCCTGCGTGAGGCGGAGGAGGAGATCGGCCTCGACCGGCAGGCGGTGGAGATCGTCGGGCGCATGCCGGACTATTCGACCGGCAGCGGCTATCGCGTTGCCCCCGTGCTCGCCGTGGTGCGGCCGGGCTTCGTTCTGACCATCAATCCCGACGAGGTGGACGTCGCCTTCGAGGTCCCGCTTTCCTTCCTGATGGATCCCGCCAATCACCGGCGCGAAAGCCGCATCTGGAACGACCGCGAGCGCTTCTACTACACCATGCCGTTCGGCGAGCGCTTCATCTGGGGCGTCACGGCGGGCATCATCCGCACGCTTTACGAAAGACTTTATGCTTGATGGACAAGCGTCTGATTTCAGATTCACAATGGCTCTCGGACGAAAGGCTGCAAGCGCTGCTTGCGGCGCTGTCGGCCGATGGCGAGAAGGCACGCATCGTCGGCGGGGCGGTGCGCAACACGCTGCTCGGCCAGGCCGTCAGCGATGTCGACATCGCCACCACCACGACGCCGCGCGAGACCATGCGGCGGGCGCGCAAGGCCGGGTTCCGCACCGCGCCGACCGGCATCGACCACGGCACGATCACGGTCATCGCCGACCACCGCGCCTATGAGGTGACGACGCTGCGCGCCGACGTCGAGACGGACGGACGGCGCGCCAGCGTCACCTTCGGCCGCGACTGGCAGCGCGACGCCGAGCGGCGCGACTTCACCATCAACGCGCTTTACGCCGAGGCCGACGGCACGGTGGTCGATCTGGTCGGCGGCATCGCCGATCTGGAAAGCCGCACGCTGCGCTTCATCGGGGAGGCCGACACGCGCATCCGCGAGGATTACCTGCGCATCCTGCGCTTCTTCCGCTTCTTCGCCTGGTATGGCGCCGGCCGGCCTGACGCCGACGGGCTGAAGGCCTGCGCCCGGCTGAAGGACGGGCTTGGGCAATTGTCCGCCGAGCGTGTCTGGGCGGAATTGAAGAAGCTGCTGTCGGCCGCCGATCCCTCGCGCGCCCTGTTGTGGATGCGCCAGACGGGTGTCCTGACGAAAAGCGTGCCGGAAACGGAGAAATGGGGCATCGACCTGATCGGCCCGCTGATGGAGACCGAACGGGCGCTCGGCTGGGCGCCCGACCCGCTGTTGCGCCTGGCGGCGATCATCCCGCCGCAGAAGGAGCGGATCGAAACGCTGGCGCAACGGCTGAAGCTTTCGCGCGCCGAAAGGCTGTTTCTGGATGGCTGGGCCGAAGCGCCATTGCCTTCGGCCTCGCTCGACGAGGAGCGATTCAGGAAGCTGGCCTATCGCGCTGACGTGAAAGGGCTTTCGACGCGTCTGAAGCTGGCGCTGGCCGGCGCGCGCGGCCGGGCTGTCACGGACGACACGGCGCTTGCCGAGGCGGCGGGCTTTGCCCGGCTTCTCAAACTGCTCGACGGATGGGAGAAGCCATCATTTCCGCTTAGCGGCAATGATCTGACCAAGCTCGGCCTTGAACCGGGCAAGGAACTCGGCGCGCTGCTGGCGACGCTTGAGGATGCGTGGGTCGAATCGGGCTTCGCCCTGAAGCGCGACGCGCTGCTGGCGCGCGCCGCCAACGTGGCCGGCGACAGAGATTAGGCGGCGTTCTTTGCCTGGCTGACGCGCGAGCGGATGGCCTCGACCATGCTTTCGCGGATGACGGTTTCGCCGTGGGTCTCGCGCATGTGCTCGGCGGCGCGGCGGATCACTTCCGCCTCTTCATCGTGGCGCGTGTGCCAATCGCAGCCGGGAACGAGCGAACCGCAATGAAATTCCTTCATGGGATTGTTCTCCTGTTCTCAGTCGAAACGGGCTTAGAGCATCGGACCGAAAAGTGGAATCCGGTTTTCGGTTATTCCGATGCTCCATCAATAATTCAGATCGTCCTTTGTGCGTCCGAAAGGACGCACGGCGATCTGGACTATAACACGAAACGTGGCGAGAGGTTGCCGGCAACGGTAAATGTGATCGCGCCCCACCGTTACGCTTACCGTATCCGTCAGCCATCGACCGTCGCCTCGATCTCGGTGCGCAGCCAGGCCTTGAACTGCCGCACCTTGGCGGCTTCAGCGCGCGTGGCGGAGGTGATCAGCCAGTAGCTGTAGCGGGTCCTGGCGCGTTCCTTGAACGGCGCCACCAACCGTCCGGCCTTGAGCGCGTCGTGGGCCAGCGTGTGCCAGGCCAGCATGACGCCCTGGCCGGCAATCGCCGCGTCGAGGCAAAGCGCCGCGTCGGTGAAGGTGTCGCCCTCGGCCAGATGCGCCTGGTCGAGGCCGAACGGCTTCAGCCAGACGTTCCAATCGATGTTGGAATTGGCGTCGCGGATGATCGGCGCGTTCATGATGTCGGCGGGGGTTTTCAGCTTCCCGGCCAGCGACGGCGCGCAGACCGGGAACACCTCCTGCGCCAGCAGATGTTCCGCCCTGACGTCCGGCCAATTGCCCTCGCCGACGCGGATCGCCAGGTCGATGTCGGAACTGTCGGGATTGACCAGGCCGATCGAGGCGTCCAGGCGCAGCTTCGTTTCCGGGTGTTCGCGGGCATAGCCGGCCAGCCGCGGCACCAGCCATTTGGAGGCGAACACCGGAGCTGCCGAGATCGTCAGCACCGCATCGCTGTCATGCCGGGTCATGGCGATGGCGGTGTCCAGCGTCTGGAAGCCGACCGTCAGCCGGTCGAGGAATTGCCGGCCGAGCGGCGTCGGCCGAATGCCGCGCCCGGTGCGCTGAAGAATCGCCGCGCCAAGCTGCGCCTCGCTCTTGATCACCTGCTGGCTCACCGCGCCGATGGAAACGCCGAGTTCCTCGGCTGCCGCGCGCAGCGAGCCGAGCCGCCCCACCGCTTCGAGGGCGCGCAGGCCGTTCAAATGGGTGCGCTGCAGGTTCTTCATATAGTTTTTCTATAGCAACGCGCAGGCAATCTCCATTGAAATCCGCGCGGCAGCGGCAGATTGTGCGCTTCATTGCACTGTCACATGAAAGGAGCAAAAATCATGTTGCAGATTTTCTGGAAGATGATGCGATCCTTCCAAGACAGCTATCGGCAAGCGGTCGCGCAGGAGAATGAGGAGCGCTGGCGGAACGATCCGCTCTCGCATCCGGCTCTTGCGGCCATGTCGCTTCGCGAACTCGCGGACTTGCCGATGCGCCATCCGGTTGAAGAGAAAACCTCTGAAGCAGAAACCTTGGCCGTCGAGCGGCCAACGGTTCAGCCACTTGCTATCAGCCCGGCTATTCCGCGGCCAGTCGCCCGCCGAGGAAGCCGCCCGATTGCCGCTTCCAAAGCCGTGCGTAAAGGCCGTCCCGTTCCACCAGCGCTTCGTGCGAGCCTTCCTCGACGATGCGGCCCCGGTCCAGCACGATAACCCGGTCGAGGGCGGCGATGGTCGACAGGCGGTGCGCCACGGCGATGACCGTCTTGTTCTCCATCAGCCGCCCGAGATTGTCCTGGATCGCCGCCTCGATCTCCGAATCGAGCGCCGAGGTGGCTTCGTCGAGGATCAGGATCGGCGCGTCCTTCAGCATCATGCGGGCGATGGCGATGCGCTGGCGCTGGCCGCCGGAGAGTTTTACCCCGCGCTCGCCGACCACCGCGTCATAGCCGGTCCTGCCCTTGGGATCCGAGACGTCGAGGATGAACGCATGCGCCGAGGCGCGCTTGGCGGCGGCAACGATCTCCTCCTGGCTGGCGCCGGCGCGGCCATAGGCGATGTTGTCGCGGATCGAGCGGTGCATCAGCATCGGGTCCTGGCTGACGACGCCGAACTGGGCGCGCAGCGATGCCTGCGTCACCTCGGTGATGTCCTGCCCGTCGAGCAGGATGCGGCCCTGCTCGGCCTCGAACAGGCGCAGCATCAGATTGACGATGGTCGTCTTGCCGGCGCCCGAAGGGCCGACCAGCGCCACGCGCTCGCCCGGCTTGATGTGCAGGTCCAGCCCCTCGATGATGCCGCTTTCCTTGCCGTAGTTGAAGGTCACGTCGTCGAAGCGGATGTCGCCCCTGGCGCGCGGCATCTCCATGGCGCCCGCCGCGTCGCGGATCGTCGGCTCGACGGAGACGACGGTGGTCGAATCCTGCACCGTCGCGTAGTTGCGGATCAGGCCGTTGATGTTGAACATCATCCAGCCGGACATCTGGTTCAGGCGGAAGACGAGGCCCATCGCCGCGGCGATCTCGCCGGTGGTGATGGCGCTGTCGAGCCAGCGCGAGATGGCCAGGATGAACACCGCCGCCATCATGAAGCCGTTGACGATGGCCACCGTCACCCGCACGCGGGTGATGGCGCGGGTCAGCACCGTCACGGCGTTGAGGAAATGCGCCATCCCGTCGCGCACATAGGAGTGCTCGCGCTGGCCGCTGTCGAACAGCTTTACCGCCAGGATGTTGGTGAAGGCGTCGACCATGCGGCCGTTGAGGATCGAGCGCTGGTCGGCGGTGCGCCGTCCGGCGCTGCGCAGGGGCGGCAGCAGATAGCGGGCGATGACCACATAGACCGCCACCCACAGCACGACGACCAATCCCATCAACGGATCGAGCACGGTCAGGATGGAGACCGCCAGCACGACGAAGGTCAGGAAGCTCCACATGGTCTGCAGGATGTTGATGATGAAATCGCCCGTCGCCTCGCCGCCCTGCAGGATCTTGGTGACGATGCGGCCGGCGAAGTCGTTCTGGTAGAATTCGTAGGGCTGCTCCATCACCCGGCGAAACGCCTGCCAGCGCACCCGCTGGTAGAAGGCGGGAACGATGACCTGTTCCTCCAGCACGGTGTTGCCGATGATGACCACCGCGCGGACGACGAGCAGCAGGGCGAGGAACACTGCAAGCTTCGTCCAATGGTCGGCGATCAGCGTCGCCGGCGACGACGCGTCGAGCAGGTCGATCAAATAGCCGAGCGCCCAGTAGAGGCCGGCATCGACGGCGCCCATCAGGCCACCGGCGATCAGGAGCAGGATGAACGGCCACTTGGCCTGGCGGGCGAAGAACAGGATGAATTCGTGCGCCTTGACCGGCAATACGGCGCGCTGCGTGTCGCCGAAGGGGTCGATCACCCCTTCGACGCTGCGCCACAACGGCTCCGCGCGCGATTTCTCCGGTTGCTTCGCCGTGTCTTTCATTCGGCAGCCTCGCTGACTTCCAGATCCAGAAACCCGCCCGATTGGCGCTGCCAGAGGCTGGCGTAGAGCCCGCCCTTGGCCACCAGTTGGTCGTGCGTGCCTTCCTCGACGACGCGGCCCTCGTCCATCACCACCAGCCGGTCCATCGCCGCGATGGTCGAGAGCCGGTGGGCGATGGCGATCACGGTCTTGCCCTCCATCAGACGATAGAGGTTTTCCTGGATCGCCGCCTCGACCTCCGAATCGAGCGCCGAGGTGGCCTCGTCGAGAATGAGGATCGGCGCATCCTTCAGCATGACGCGGGCGATGGCAATGCGCTGCCGCTGGCCTCCTGACAGCTTGACGCCGCGCTCGCCCACATGGGCGTCGAAGCCGCGCCGTTCCTTCGGATCGGACAGGCCGCCGATGAAGGTGAGCGCCTCGGCGCGGCGCGCCGCCTCGATCATCATCTCCTCGGTCGCGTCGGGGCGGCCGTAGAGAATGTTGTCGCTGACCGAACGGTGCAGCAGCGACGTGTCCTGTGTCACCATGCCGATGTTTTCGCGCAGGCTGTCCTGCGTCACCTGGGCGATATCCTGCCCGTCGATCAGGATGCGGCCGCGCTCCAGGTCGTAGAAGCGCAGCAACAGGTTGACCAGCGTCGACTTGCCGGCGCCCGAGCGGCCGACCAGGCCGACCTTTTCGCCGGGCTTGATTGCCAGCGACAGGTTTTCGATGACACCGCCCTTCTTGCCGTAGTGGAAGCCGACGGCCTCGAAATCGATGCGGCCCTTTGGCACGGCGAGCGGCCCGGCGTCCGGCCGGTCGTCGACGACGCGCGGCAGCGAGATCGAGTTGATGCCGTCCTGCACCGTGCCGATGTTCTCGAACAGGGCGGACAATTCCCACATGATCCATTGCGACATGCCCCACAGGCGCAGCACCAGGCCGAGCGAGACGGCGACGGCGCCGATCGACACGGCATCGCCGAGCCACAGCCAGATGCCGAGCGCGCCGATCAGGAACAGACAGGTCGAGTTCAGCACGTACAGCACGCCGTAGAGGCTGGTGACGAGCCGCATCTGCTGGCGGACGGTGGCGAGGAAGCCGCTCATCCCCTCCTTGGCGAAGGAGGCTTCGCGACGCGCATGCGAGAACAGTTTTACCGTCTGGATGTTGGTGTAGCTGTCGACGACGCGGCCGGTCATGATCGAGCGCGCATCGGCCTGCCGCTCGGCGACCTTGCCCAGCTTCGGCACGAAATGGCGCATCAGGAAAACGTAGCAGATCAGCCAGCCGACGAGCGGCAGTGCGAGCCGCCAGTCGGCGGCGGCGACGATGAACAGCATGCCGGTGAAATAGACCGTCACGTAGTTCAGCACGTCGAAGAGCTTGATGACGCATTCGCGCACGGCCAGCGCCGTCTGCATCAGCTTGGTGGCGATGCGGCCGGCGAACTCGTCCTGGTAGAAGCTCATCGACTGCTTGAGCAGGTAGCGGTGCACCTGCCAGCGGATGCGCATCGGGTAATTGCCCATCAGCGTCTGCTGCGAGAGCAGCGAATGGAACCACACCATCAGCGGCAGGCCGACCAGCACCAGCAGGGACATGCCGGCCAGCTTCCAGCCCTCCGTCTCAAGGAAGGTCGCCCGGTCGCTTTGCGACAGCCAGTCGACGATGTTGCCGAGGAAGGAGAACATCCACACCTCGGCAATGGCGATGCCGGCCATCAGGATGGCGGCCGGAATGAGATAGGGCCAGGCGCCCCTGGTGTAATGCAGGCAGAAGCCCATCAGCGTCTTTGGCGGCTCCTGCGGCTCTTCGGCCGGGAAGGGGTCCAGGCGGTTTTCGAACCATTGAAACATCGTTTCGGGCATCTTTCGTCTGTTTGCCCATCATCGTGAAGTCTTGAGTCACGGTGATGAGCCAGTTCATTGTTTTCGCATGGCCTTTGCGGGCAGCGCCGGGGCCGCCCGCGAAGGCCATGCGTCTATCTGTGGCCCTTGCGCGGCAAGGGGGCTGCCGAGCCCAGGATGGGTTGCCGCTCCGGCCCGTGCGACGGGCCGGCGTTCAATGCGGATTTGAGCCCTTTGCCGTTCTTGCGTGTGTCGAAAGTGTGCGGCATTTGCGCCGGCTTGCCGAGAGCGGCCTTGAAGGCTCCTGACATGGTCTTGGCGGGAGCCGCGTCATTGTCCCGCTTCAAAGCGGGAGCGGCCGTCGTCGATTGTTCTTCGGACGTCGGACGTCCATTGGGAAAACGTGCAGTCATGATGCGAATCCATCGTGGTTTCCGGAAAAAATGTCCGGCGGATCCGCTCGCGCGTTGCTTCAGTTCTGAGAAAAAAGCTTTGGAACGAAAACCGCCGTCAGGCCTCGCGGCGCGCCGTGAACCAGGGGCGCAGACCGGCGAGGGAGGTAAGCATCGAGTAATCCATTGCCACCTCCAGCGGTGTTCGTTGACAGGGCGGCTTTTATAGCCGCGATGCAGGGTTTTGGCCAGTGGCGCCAAAACGCCACCGGCCATCTTCCCCCTGGCCATCTTCCCCCTGGCCATCTTCGATGAGAGCGTGGCCAGATTGCCGCAGTCCGACCGCAGCGCGTTCATCGGAACCATCCGGCCAGGCGTGTGCGCCATGAGGGGCGAATGGCCGGCTCGGCCCGGGTGAAATCAACGTCTGGCAACTGGCCGCGATGGGGGCGTCGCGGCGCGCCGCCCTCGAGCGGCACGTGAGCGCCGATGGTCAGCGCCCACGCGGCCAGTTTCCGGTCGTGCAATGTCTGTCGCGCCGGACCGAAGGCAGGGTTGCGCGGCGCCGGCGGTCGGCCTTTCGGCCGTTGGGGGAAACGGTTGTGCATCGTAACAGTCCTTGGAAAACGGAAAACGGCTTCCGGCTGAACTCGAAACGATGCTTCTGCGTGTGCGTGAAGGTAAGCTGTTCGAACCGAGTTCGCCGCTAGGCGGTAAGCCCGCAGGCGTGGAGCCCACAAGCGCGGAGCCAAGTCATGTGCAACATTATCGTCATGCCTTTCTCCTTCGGTTCGCGTTGACAGTGCAGCACTTATATCGGCAGTTGCGGTGTCTTGCCAGCGCGGTTTTCCCTTTCCGGGATTCCGGAAAGGGATTGTGTCCTGGCAGCCACACCGACAGCGCCGCGCGTCTTTTTAGACGCGCAAAGGACGCTGTAACACTTTGAAATGCTGCATAATTTTTTCCTCAAATCGATTCCGATTTAAGGAATTATGCAGTAGCCACGTCGGAAGACACAGCCAGATGCGCATCGCCCTCTACCAGCCCGACATTCCCGGCAATACGGGGGCGATCCTGCGCCTGGCAGCGTGCCTCGATCTTGCGGTCGATCTGATCGAGCCGGCCGGTTTCGACCTGTCCGACCGCAATCTGAAGCGCGCCGGCATGGATTACATCGAGCGGGCGACGCTTGTGCGTCATGCGTCCTGGGAGAGGTTCGAGGCGTGGCGGCATGGCGAGGGCCGGCGCCTTCTCCTGTTCTCCACGCGGGCAGAGACGGTCTATACGGCATTCGTCTATCGCGAGGACGACATCCTGCTGTTCGGTCGTGAAACGGCCGGCGTGCCGGAGGATGTGCATCAAGCCGCCGACGCACGGCTTCTGATCGCCATGAAGGAGGGCACGCGCAGCCTGAACCTGGCAATGAGCGCCGCCATGGCCGCCGGCGAGGCGCTGCGGCAGACACGATAGGCGCGTCGCCGAGACGAGCCTGCAAAATGGCAATGCCGCCAGGTGGAGTCACCTGCGGCATTGCTCCACTACAGCATTGTGTGCCTTGTCGAGACGATGCTTCAGTTCGGAATCGCGGCGCCGATTGCCTGCAGACCGGCGACGGCGCATTCGGCGTCGATCGTGCCGGAAGGTGCGCCGCCGACGCCGATGCCGGCAACCAGCACGTCGTCAAAGCGCACGGGCGCGCCTCCGCCCAGAATGACGAGGCGCCGGTCCATGTCACGCAGCCCCGCCAGTTGCGGATTGTCGGCGATGGCTTGCGCCAGTTGGCCGGAAGGACGTCCCATCGAGGCCGAGGTGAAGGCCTTGCCTGTGGCCGATCCGGCGGTGTGGGGGCCAGCACCATTGCCGCGCAGCAGCGCCGTGGTTTCGCCATCGCGTCCAACGACTGCAGCGCTCACCGCGAACCCCTTCTGCGCACACGCCTCAACCGCCGCCCTGGCGGCTTCCACCGCCTTGTCCAGTGGCAGGTAAGTGGTGGTGGGAAGCGTGTCGGCGTGCGCGGTTGCAAGCGTTGCCGCAAGGATGATCGCCGCACCTAGAGAGCGGGTTGAAAACATGAAGGTCTCCTAAAATTCCTATAAAAATTATATATTTACGGGCGGTACACGGCCCGCTTTTATCCCAACGGCGGCAAGATAGCCGGAACCCGGCAGGCTACAAGTCAAGACTTCTTCAAATTTGCCTGGTTGCCGATCACGCAACTTTGAGCGGATGGCGGCTGGCGCGTCACGCGCGGCAATCGAAGGGGGAGCGTCAGTCGGCGCTGGGCAGGCGGCGCATGGTGAATTCGATCATGTCGCCGGGGCGTTCGCACCAGCTCTCGATTTCGGTCCAGTAGGCTTGTTTGGGCCAGCGGTCCAGCCATTCGCGGGCCTTGGCGCGGGCCTGGGCGCGCGGCAGGGCGAAGGTCTCCCGCAAGAATCCGTCGCGCGGCAAGCGGCTTGCCTTGGCGCGGTGCTTGTCGATACTGCGCTTCAGCCCTTCAAGCGGAGGTTTTGCGGGCACACGCACGAAAGAACTCCTTGACCCGTCCGATAAGAAGATTAGGCAACACGCTTGGAAATTGCGAGTCATTTGTCGGGCTGCGCGGGCGCGTCTTAGAGTATTTTGCAGTCAGGTGGAATCACCTGACGTCCGCACAAATGCGGAAAAACCAAGAGATAGACCGGTTCAGCGTTTCTATGAAACGCTGAACCGGTCTAGCGGCGCCTTTGGAGGTCCAAAAGGAAAAAAGATGCAGAAACCAGATATCCCGGCCGGCTTGCCCGAGGGCGTGGAAGACAAGAAGACCGCCGCCAGGGCCTGGTTCGAGGAATTGCGCGACCGGTTGTGCGTCGCCTTCGAAGCGCTGGAGGACGAGTTGGCCGGACCGCTGTCGACGCGCATGCCGGGCCGCTTCGAGCAGACGCCCTGGCTGCGCGAGGAGGGGGCCGGCGGCGGCGGTGTGATGTCGGTCATGCACGGCCGCGTCTTTGAAAAAGTGGGCATTCACGTCTCGACGGTGCATGGCGAATTTTCGCCGGATTTCCGCACGCAGATTCCCGGCGCCGATGAAGATCCACGGTTCTGGGCGTCGGGCATCTCGCTGATCGCCCATCCGCAGAACCCGCATGTGCCGGCCGTTCACATGAACACCCGCATGGTGGTGACGACAAGGCAATGGTTCGGCGGCGGCGCCGATCTGACGCCGGTGCTCGAGCGGCGGCGCACCCAGGAGGATGCCGACACGCAGGCCTTCCATCAGGCGATGAAATTCGTCTGCGACCGGCATGCCGCCATCGTCGACTACGACAAATACAAGGCCTGGTGCGACACGTATTTCTATCTGCCGCACCGCGACGAGGCACGCGGCGTCGGCGGCATCTTCTACGATTGGCTGAAGAGCCCGGAGGAAAAGGGTGGCTGGCAGGCGGATTTCGACTTCACCCGCGATGTGGGCCGCGCCTTCGCCATCGTCTACCCGCATCTGGTGCGCAAGAACTTCAACACCAACTGGACGGAAGCCGACCGCGAGGAGCAATTGGTGCGGCGCGGCCGCTATGTGGAGTTCAACCTGCTCTACGATCGCGGCACGATCTTCGGCCTGAAGACCGGCGGCAATGTGGAGTCCATCCTCTCCAGCCTGCCGCCCGAGGTGAAGTGGCCATAGGCGGCGGCCAACTCTTCAGTTTCGCTGATCTTTGCGGCCTGTCCTTTTGATTTGAGAATTGCCGGCATTCGCGGTTCCATGGCGCGCCATCGCGAGTGGCGGTTGAGCGGGGAAACGCCGATGCGATTGCCACATTTTCTCCTGGCGCTGCTGGTGGCGGCGGTCTGGGGCTTCAACTTCGTGGTTATCGAGGTCGGTCTCGGCAGTTTCCCGCCGATCCTGTTCTCGGCGCTGCGCTTTGTCGTGGCGGCAGTGCCGCTCGCCTTCATCCTGCCGCGGCCGAAAGTGGCGCGGCATTACGTGCTCGGTGTCGGCGTCTTTCTCGGCATCATCCAGTTCACCCTGCTCTTCATGGCCATGGATGTCGGCCTGTCGGCAGGCCTCGCATCGCTGGTCATGCAGGTGCAGGCATTCTTCACCATCATCCTGGCCGCCGTCTTTCTCGGCGAGCGGCCCGGAGCGCTCCAGCTTCTCGGCACCGTCGTGGCTTTCTGCGGCATCGGCCTGATCGCCTTGACCGTCGATGGCCGAGTCACTGCGCTCGGCCTGACGCTGGCCATCGGCGGGGCGTTTTCCTGGGCGGTGTCGAACCTGATCATGAAGAAGGCCGGGCAGGTCGACATGCTTCACCTGATGGTGCATGCGAGCCTGATCCCGCCCATCCCGCTGTTCTTCCTGTCGCTTCTGGTGGAAGGCTGGGACCGGCAACAGGCGGCAATGGTCAATCTCGACTGGCTGGGTGTCGGCACGGTCGTCTACATCGCCTTCGGCGCGACCATCTTCGGCTTTGCCGCATGGGGCAAGCTGATCCGCACCTATGGTGCCGGCCAGGTGGCGCCGTTTTCGCTGCTGGTGCCGATCTTCGGCATGAGCTCGTCGGCGCTGGTTCTGGGCGAGGAATTCGGCTTCCTGCGCGTCGTCGCCGCCTGCCTCGTTCTTCTGGGCCTGGTGCTGACGGTTGCAAGAAAGAAAGCGACCGTCAGGGCCGCATTGTCGCCAGTTTCAGCCCGAAGCCGATGAACACCGCGCCGGTCGTCGCCTTCAGCCAGCGCTGGACGCTGGCGCGGCTGCCGAACGACTTCAATGTCGAGAACACGAGCACCAGGCTCGAGAACCAGACGATGTTCAACAGCGAGTGGATGACGACCAGCAGGAAGGCCCACAGCGTGGCATCGGCATTGACCGGGATGAATTGCGGAAACGCCGCCAGGTAGAACATCGACACCTTTGGGTTCAGCGCGTTGGTGAGGAAGCCTTCCATTGCCGCCTTGGCCAGCGTCCGGCGGCGCTTGGCCGGGGCGACCGCCGGTGCCACCGGTGCGCCCTTCCAGGCCTGCCACAAGGCCTTGGCGCCGATGTAGCAGAGATAGGCAGCACCCAACATCTTGACGACGAAGAAGGCGTTGGCCGACTGCACCAGGATGATCGAGATGCCGAGGATCGACAGCGCGCCATGCACATAGAAGGCGGCGAAGAAGCCGGCGATGTTGGCGAAGCCCGCCGCCTTGCCGGAGGTCGGCACGGTCTTGGCGATCAGCACGCCGTTCGGTCCCGGTGACATCACCAGGAGGGCTGCGACGACTGTGAAGGTTGCGAGTTCGATGAACGTCATGGCGATCGTGCCTTGCGGGTTGATGAACGCTGCCTGAGGCGGCAAAATATGCGCCGTTGAACCGCTTGTCGAGACGCCGGATGCGCGGCGAGGTGCGATGCTGAAACTGCCGAACACGATCACTGGCCTGGTCCCGCATCCCATCAGCGGCGACACGGTGCTGCAGCAGGAGATCCTCGCCGAACAGGCGTCCTCGCTCGGTCATGCCGGCCGCCGCGCCGAGGCGGCGCTGCTGCGGCTGGCGCAGGATGACGGGACGGACGCCGAGCGGGCGCACCGCCTGCTCCAGGCAGCGGCGGACGCGGTGCACGGCTATTTCATCCAGCGCGAACTGTGCGGCTTTCGCGGCCATGAGGCGGTGATCTGCGACCTTGGCATTCCGCGCCGGGTGCTGGCGCGGCTCGGCGCGCGCTGAGGCCGCGTGGCCGCGTGGATCACTCCTTTCCCCGGCGTGACCGGCTTGCCCTTTGGTCGGCGCGATGGCACTTCCGCCAGGTTTGCGCAGGCCGTGCCTGTCGCGTGTGAGAGGCCAAATCATGGAAAACCGCTACGGCACGCTGGCCGCCTGGGTCTATCATCTGGACAAGCCGATCGGCCGCTCCTTCGGCGACATCGCGTTCTACCGCCAGCGGCTCAAGGGCTGCGGCGGCCCCATTCTCGAGCCGGCCGCCGGCAATGGCCGGGTTCTCATCCCGCTGCTGGAGGCAGGTCTCGACATGCGCGGCTTCGATGCATCGCCGGAAATGATCGCCCTTTGCCGGGAAGCGTGCGTTGCGCGCGGCCTGCCCGCACCCATCGATCTCCAGCGCTTCGAAACGTTCTCCTACGCCGAGCGCTTCGCGGCGGTGATCGTTCCGGCCGGATCGTTCCAGCTTCTGACCGAGCCCGAATCAGCGCGCGCCGTGCTGCGCCGTTTCCACGATGCGCTGCTGCCGGCGGGCCGGTTGATCGTCGATCTCGATCCACTGTCCAGCCTGACGGATGCGCCCGGCGCCGTCCGGCAATGGCAGGCCGGGGAGGATGTCCTGACCCTGCGCGAGGATCGTGTCGCGCGCAGCTTTGCGCGCCAGACCACGCTGTCCCAGCTGCGCTACGAGCATTGGCGCGGCGGGACGCTCGTTGCCAGCGCGCTCGAACTGTTCCATCTCCGCTTCTGGGGTCTCCTGGAGTTCGAACTGGCGCTGCGGGAGGCCGGCTTTTCGAACATCGTCGTTTCCGGCGACTATCGGCATGGCTGCCTGCCGGATGAGGACGCCGCCGTGTTCACCTTCGAGGCGACCGCCGCCGTGTGAGGCCCGCATCAGAATGACCGCGCATGGCTGCCGCGAGGCTTGCGGGCCGAGCGAGGAGATAATAGGACTAAACTACTCATCTTTATTCGTTGTGTTTTGCCCGCGACAATCTGCCCTGTCTTAGTTTGCGCGTCTGGACAAGCGTCGGCATGGCGCATAGAAACCATCGAAAAATGCCGGAGCAGGGCCGGGTATTTGTTGCCATGGGCAGCGGATTGCCTGGGTTTGACGTGCAATGAGGCTTCCTGACCGGCCGAACTGAGGTGAAAGGATCGCAGTCCCGTGAGCGCTACCGATTCGACCGAACATACTAGGCGTGATTTTCTCTACGTCGCGACAGGCGTGGCCGGGGCCGTTGGCGCCGCTGGCGTTGCCTGGCCGTTCATCGACCAGATGCGGCCGGATGCCTCCACCCGCGCACTGGCGTCGATCCAGGTGGATGTCTCCGGCGTCGAGCCGGGCATGTCGCTGACGGTCAAATGGCGCGGCCGCCCGGTCTTCGTCCGTAATCGCACGGAGAAGGAGATCGAGGAGGCCAAGGCCGTTCCGCTGGAAGACCTCAAGGACCCTGTCGCCCGCAACGCCAACATTCCTGCCGATGCACCGGCCACCGATACCGATCGTTCGGCTGGCGAAGGCAAGGAGAACTGGCTGGTGATGGTCGGCGTCTGCACCCATCTGGGCTGCGTCCCGCTCGGCCAGGCCGGCGATTTCGGCGGCTGGTTCTGCCCGTGCCACGGTTCGCACTACGACACGGCCGGCCGCATCCGCAAAGGCCCGGCGCCGGAGAACCTGGCCGTGCCGACCTTTGCATTCACGTCCGATACGGTCATCGAGATCGGCTAGAGCATTTGCAGTCGGATGGAAACATCCGACATCCGCGGAAACGCGGAAAAGAATGAGTCGGATCAGTTCGTCGATTTCGTGAAACGATGAACTGATCCAGTCCTGGCGAGAGGGGATTTTCTATGAGCGCTGGACATTCGACCTACACGCCCAAGAGCGGCTTCGGCCGCTGGATGGATGCGCGCCTGCCGCTTCCGCGTCTGGTCTATGATTCCTTCGTGGCCTATCCGGTGCCGCGCAATCTGAACTATGCCTACACGTTCGGCGGCATTCTTTCGATCATGCTGGTGGCGCAGATCCTCACCGGCATCGTGCTGGCGATGCATTACGCGGCCAGCACCGAGGTTGCGTTCAACTCGGTCGAGAAGATCATGCGCGACGTCAACTCCGGCTGGCTCCTGCGCTACCTGCATTCGAACGGCGCGTCGATGTTCTTCGTCGCCGTCTACGTGCACATCTTCCGCGGTCTCTATTACGGTTCCTACAAGGCGCCGCGCGAACTGCTGTGGATCCTCGGCTGCATCATCTATCTCCTGATGATGGCGACCGCCTTCATGGGCTACGTGCTTCCCTGGGGCCAGATGAGCTTCTGGGGCGCGACCGTCATCACCGGCTTCTTCACCGCCATCCCGCTGGTCGGCGAGTGGATCCAGCAGCTCCTGCTCGGCGGCTTCGCCGTCGACAATCCGACGCTGAACCGCTTCTTCTCGCTGCACTATCTGCTGCCCTTCATGATCGCCGGCGTCGTCGTCCTGCACGTGTGGGCGCTGCACGTGGTGGGCCAGACCAACCCGACCGGCATCGAGGTGAAGCAGAAGACCGACACGGTCGCCTTCACGCCTTACGCGACGGTGAAGGACGCCTTCGCCATGGTCGTGTTCCTGGCCGTGTTCGCCTATTTCGTCTTCTACATTCCGAACTTCCTCGGCCATCCGGACAACTACATCGAGGCCGATGCGTTGAAGACACCGGCGCACATCGTGCCCGAATGGTATTTCCTGCCATTCTACGCCATCCTGCGCGCCATCACCTTCAACATCGGGCCGATCGATTCGAAGCTCGGTGGCGTGCTGGCCATGTTCGGCGCCATCGCCGTCCTGTTCGTCGTGCCCTGGCTCGACACGTCGAAGGTCCGCTCGGCGGTCTACCGGCCCTGGTTCAAGCTGTTCTTCTGGCTGTTCGTCCTCAATGCAATCTTCCTCGGCTGGCTCGGCTCGCGCCCGGCGGAAGGCACCTATGTGGCCATGGCCCAGGCGGCGACGCTCTACTACTTCGTCTTCTTCCTCGTCATCATGCCGGTCCTCGGCCTGATCGAGACCCCGCGCAAGCTTCCCAATTCGATCACGGAAGCCGTGCTGGAGAAGAAATCGTCCGTGGCGGCCGCAACGGCCACCGATCAGGCAAAGGGCTGAGCGAGAGAATGGGCAAAAGGATTTTCGCCATGAAGAACGTCCTCAACGGACTGGCCGCGCTCGGCCTCGGCCTGGCCGCTGTCACGGCCGCCAACGCCGCAGAGTATCCGATCAAGAAGCCGGTCGAGCAGGATTGGTCGTTCGCCGGCCCGTTCGGCACCTATGACAAGGGCCAGTTGCAGCGCGGTTTCAAGATCTACCGCGAAGTCTGCGCAGCCTGCCATTCGCTCAACCTGGTGGCTTTCCGCAACCTCGAGGATCTCGGCTATTCCGAGGCCCAGGTGAAGGCGATCGCATCGGAATACGAAGTGCAGGACGGCCCGGACGAAGCGGGCGACATGTTCATGCGCGCCGCCAAGCCTTCCGACAAGTTCCCGGCGCCCTTCGCCAATCCCGAGCAGGCGGCCGCGTCCAACAACGGCGCAGCGCCGCCCGACTTCTCGCTGATCGCCAAGGCGCGCGCGGTCGAGCGTGGTTTCCCGACCTTCGTCTTCGACGTCTTCACGCAGTATGCCGAGGCTGGCCCGGACTACATCCATGCGCTGCTGACGGGCTATGGCGAGGATCCGGGCGAGCATGAGATTCCCGAGGGCACGCACTACAACCCTTACTTCCTCGGTTCGGCCTCGCTCGCCATGGCCGACCCGATCTCCGATGGCCAGGTGACCTACGAGGACGGCACGCCTGAAACGGTCGACCAGTATGCCCGCGACGTGTCGGCGTTCCTCATGTGGGCGGCCGAGCCGCACCTGGAGGCGCGCAAGGCAACCGGCTTCACGGTGATGATCTTCCTCGTCCTGTTCGCCGGCCTGATGTATCTGACCAAGCGCAAGATCTGGTCGGAAGCGCACTGAGCGCATCGCCGTCAAATGGAAACAGGCAAGGGCGCTGTCGAAGCGCCCTTTTCTTTTGCGCCGCAACGCGGCACAAACGGGTGAACCGGGGCAGGGCACATGGCAGCTTCACAGACACTTCAGGACACGCTTCTTTCGGCGATCCGCACCATTCCGGACTATCCGAAGCCCGGCATATTGTTTCGTGACATCACCACGCTTCTGGGCAATGCGCGCGCTTTTCGGCGCGCCGTGGACGAGCTGGTGCATCCTTATGCCGGGGCGAAGATCGACAAGATCGCCGGCATCGAGGCGCGCGGTTTCATCCTCGGCGGGGCCATTGCCCACCAGCTCTCCTCCGGCTTCATCCCGATCCGCAAGAAGGGCAAGCTGCCGCACGACACGGTGCGCGTCGCCTACAGCCTGGAGTACGGGCTCGACGAGATGGAGATGCACCGGGACGCCGTGAAGCCGGGCGAGAAGGTGATCCTGGTCGACGACCTGATCGCCACTGGCGGCACGGCCGAGGGCGCGGTGAAGCTGCTCACCCGGATGGGCGCCGAGATCGTCGCCGCCTGCTTCGTCATCGACCTGCCCGATCTCGGCGGCCGCGCCAAGCTCGAGGCGCTCGGCGTCGACGTCCACACGCTGATCGCCTTCGAGGGCGATTGAGACGCGCAGACATCCTCCAACTGCAGCGCCGCCCCACACCGCCCTGCAGGGCACTTCTCCCCGTAAACGGAGAGAAGATGGCTGTCCCTGTCGGTTTCGCCAATCATGGCTGCGGAGATCGCGGCAATCCTTCCTCTCCCCGTTTACGGGGAGAGGATGCCGGCAGGCAGGTGAGGGGCGGCATCGGCGGTTCGCGATTGAAGCGCGGCCCGGCGTTACCCTGCCTTCACCGGCGCCGTCTCCCCAATGCCAGACACCGCTGTCGAATTCCGGTGCATGCATGCCAACCGCTTTCAACGACGATTGAGGCCAGCCTCTTCCTTTTCTCTGCCCATGCTTGGATGTCAGGTGAAACGCCTTTTGGTTATAGTAGTCAAAATGCGTAAATGCCCTTGTCATCTTATAAATGTGAGAATACTGTAATTTTATTTATATACTTTTTAATTTATTATAGGATACTGTTTTGTTTACTTGTATGACTGTTCAAAAATTTACTTGGACCAGCGCCCTCGCGCTCTTGTTCGGGCTTTGTGCCCAATCCAATCCGTCAGGCGCGGAGCCCCTGCGCGGCAACACCGGCGATTCCGAGGCGGATTTCAATTGGGGGTTGTCGGCGATCAATGCCCAAAAGGCGCACGATGCCGGGTTTACCGGCAAGGGGGTGAATGTCGGTGTGCTGGATAGCGGCATCGACCCGGAACACCCGGAGTTCAAGGGTCGGCTCAGTGGATTTTCCTATGATACCGCAATTGGTGGGGGACCCGTTACCGGCGATTCTGAAGGGCATGGTACCGGGGTGAGCGGGATCATCGCAGCTGGTCGGGACGGGGCCGGGCTCATGGGCATTGCATACAATGCCCGCATCACGGCGGTGGCCTACGAGGATATTGACGATCGCCCCATCAGCGAAGCTTACGCGTTTCTGCATTCCCAGCAGATCTCGGTGATCAACAATTCATGGGGCTTGCCGTACTCCATTTTGGATCTCTCCCCCGAGGATGTGGAACAAGCCTACCCCAAAACACTTCAGGCAATGCGGGAGATGAGCGCCGACGGCGGTGTATCCGTGTTCGCGGCCAGCAATGACCGCCAGGAAGGTACGACGGTGTTTGAAGGGTTGCCCCTTCTTTTTCCCGAACTGGAAAACAGCTGGCTGAATGTGGTCGCGCTGGGAACGCCGAACAGCCTGGCAAGCTATCCGGCAGAATGCGGTGTGTCCGCGCGCTGGTGCCTGGCTGCGCCGGGCGGTGACGGAGAGAACGTCGAGGGCGAATACGTAGGCCCCAACTTCATTGAAACCACCGCGCCGGGCGGCGGCTACCAACGAACTCTTGGCACCTCCTTCGCCGCGCCGCACGTCACCGGCGCACTCGCCGTGACCCGCGAGATTTTCCGCGACGCCGATATGCGCGACCTGCGCAAGCTGATCCTGCACACGGCGGTCGATCTGGGCGATCCGGGGATTGACGCGGTTTTCGGCTGGGGCCGGCTCGATCTCGGCAATGCGGTCGACACGATCGCGCCGCGCGGCCGCTCCATTTATGCCGGCGCTGCCTTCAACCGCCAGCTCTCCATGGAACAGGTGTCGCGGCTGCCCTTTGGGCCGCTGACGCGCGCCGCGCGACTGAAACAGCTATGGACGGCAGGCGATCTCGCAGCGGCGCGGATCGCTGCCTCCGCCGGCCTGCCGCAGACGATAGCACGCAGCCGGGCGTTTGCCGCCGGCGTCGACCTCCTGGAGCGCGAGGGGCTGACGGCAGGCCTCGGCCTTGCCTACACCCGTGGCTCGACCGGCGAGGGCGGTACGGCCAACACCGCCCGGGCCAATGGCCTTCACGCCTTCGGCTATGGCGACTGGCGCAGCGGTGCCTGGTATGCGAGGGGGGCAGCCGGCGTCAGCCATTTCCGCCAGAAGCACACGCGACGCACCATCCCCGGCCTGGCTGGCACGGTGTTGGAGCTTGGCAATCCCGCGGCGCAATCAGCGACCGACGCATGGGGTGTCTTCGCCAGCGCGGAAGCGGGGCGGGACGTCGATCTCGGCTTTGCCGGGATGGCGCTGTTCGGTCGCTTCACCGGCGCCGCGCAGTCTTATCGCGGGGCCTTGGAGAGCGGGCTCGAGGTCCTCGGTTACGAGCAGCATTCGGGCCGTATGGCGGCAGCGCAGGTGGGCCCCGGCGTGCGATTCTCGCGCTCGTTTTCCGCCGGATCGTGGACCGTGTCGCCGGAACTCGAACTCTCCTATGCGCGTGCGCTGGGCACGAACGACCACATTGTGAAAACCGCGCTTCTCGGCCGCGAGATGGAGGCTTCGACCACGGTGCTCGGTCGCGACATCTTCGGCGTCGGCGCGGCCCTCAAATTCGAGGATCGGCAGCGCGGCCTCACCGCGTCGATCGGTTACACCGGCTCCTTCCGCGACAACGCCAACCGGCACGGCGTACAGCTTGGGCTTTCGGTCAAGTTCTGAGGGGATGGAAGCAGGTTGATCGCGGCTTTCCCATCTCCGATGAGGTCTCCTGCGAGAGCATCGCGGTTCGGGATCTGCCCGAGCCGCCGCTGCTGCACGCCGGTCGGCGTTCACTCCACCTTCACCAGCACCGCATTGTCGAATTCCAGCACTCTCTCGCCGTCGCCGTTGAAGGCTTCCGCCCTCAGGCTGAGGAGGCGCCAGCCGGGGCGCGTGGCCAGCGCCCGGTGTTCGACGGCGCGCCTTGTAAAGGTGATCGTGTCGCCGGCATAGACCGGCTTCAGCCATTTCAGGTTGGAGAAGCCGGGCGAGGGGCCGAATTCGGGTTGCGGTCCCGGGCCTTGCCAGGCAGGGCCGTCATTTCGATCCATGCCCTCGAGATTGTACTTCATCCACATGGCGCAGCTGTGCCAGCCCGAGGCGCACAGGCGGCCGAAAACGCTGTGGCGGGCCGCTTCCTCGTCGGTGTGAAAGGGCTGCGGGTCGTAGGCGCGGGCAAACGCCTTGATTTCCTCGGCGGTGAAACGGTGCGTGCCGAGCGTGATCGTCTCGCCGAT
The DNA here is from genome assembly GCF_001050155.1 of Nitratireductor soli. GTDB lineage: Bacteria > Pseudomonadota > Alphaproteobacteria > Rhizobiales > Rhizobiaceae > Nitratireductor > Nitratireductor soli. The sequence continues at coordinate 51,838 of NZ_LFVY01000015.1, read as the reverse complement.
GCGCAGATAGGCGTCGAGGCTCATGCGGCGTCTCCCCGGCTGCGCATGCCGAACATGATCGGGTTTTCGATTTCCATCACCGTCTCGCCGCGCTGGTTGACCACCAGATGGCGCAACGTCACCAACCCGATGCCGGGGCGCGATCTGAGCGTGCGGCGGGCGATCACCGTGGTCGCGCCGGACAATGTGTCGCCGGCCAGAACCGGGCGTTTCCAGCGCGATTCCGTGATGCCGGGCGAGCCCTGCGAGGTCGAGTCGGCCAGCAGCGCGTCATACAGCATGCGCATGAAGATGGCGCTGCTGTGCCAGCCGGAGGCGGAGAGGCCGCCCAGCAGGCTCGCCTTGCCGGCCGCCTCGTCGAGATGCATCGGCTGGGGATCGAATTGGCGGGCGAAGGTGATGATTTCCTCGGCGCTGACGGTCTTCGGGCCGAACGGGATGGTGGCCCCCTCGGCCAGGTCCTCGTATGCCCATTTCTTCTCTGTCATGGCGACTTCCTGTTCAAGCTTGAACCTTATGGCGGGAAGATCGGCCTTCTGCAAGGACAGGGGCGAGAACTTCTAGAGCCAGCCGCGCCGCTTGAAATACAGGAAGGGCAGGACAGCCGACAGCACCATGATGACCAGTGCCAGCGGGTATCCGAAATCCCATTTCAGCTCCGGCATCAGGTCGAAATTCATGCCGTAGATGGAGGCGACCAGCGTCGGCGGCAGGAACACCACCGCCACCACCGAGAAGATCTTGATGATGGCGCTCTGCTCGATGTTGATCATGCCCAGTGTCGCGTCGAGCAGGAAGTTGATCTTCTGCGACAGGCCGGCGGCGTGATCGGACAGCGAGGCGACGTCGCGCGCCAGGGTCTTGATCCGCGCACGGCTGTCCTTGCCGCCCTTGATGGGAATGGCGCCGAGGAAGCCCGACAGGCGCTGCAGCGTCAGCAGGCTGTCCTGGATGTTCGACAGAAGATGCTCCTTGCGGCCGATCTTGCGCAAGATGATCTGGAAGCCGACATCCCGCTTCGAGGCCTTGGTCTCGGCCGGGTGGAAGATGCCATGCGCGATCTCGACGATCTCGCGTCCGGCGCGCTCCAATATGTCGGCCAGCCGGTCGACGATGACCTCGAGCAGATTGATCAGCACCGTCTCGCCCGTGGTGCAGCCGAGGGCGGCCTTTTCTGCGCGCTGCGGAAAGGTCTGGAAGGCGCGCGGTTCGTGGAAGCGCACCGTCACCAGCCTGCCACGCGCCAGGACGAAGGCGACGGGCGACATGTCCGGCCGGTCGCCGTCGGTCTGGGCCGGCAGGGTGGCGGTCATGAAATAGGCGTCGTTCTCCGTGTAGAGGCGGCTCGAAATCTCGATCTCCTCCATCTCCTCGCGGGTTGGCACCGCGACGCCCAGCCAGTCCTCTATGGCCTTCTTCTCCTCGGCCGTGGGCGACAGGAGATCGGCCCAGACCACCGCGTCCCCCTGCGCGGCGATGTCGTCCACGGGCCGCAAGCGCTCATTGTCGACGATGTAGGCTTTGATCATGGCGAACCCTCGGATTTGACTGCGGACAAGGTTTCGGACCTTGCACGCGCGGCGTCAAGCCCGCGGCCGCCGTGGTGCTTGGGGGGCGCGTTTGTAATGTCCGCGTGCTAGACCCGGTCCACGATCTGGACCAGTATGACGATTCAATGCTGCAAGCGAGGGCGGCCGCAAGCGAGGGTGGATGAGCGGGAAAGTCCGGACGATCATCAAACTGACGACCCTTGCAGCGCCTCTCCTGGCGGCCATCCCGGCAACCGCCGGCGATCCGATGCTGCTCTACGACCGTGAAGGCCTGGCGTTCCGCGCGCATCTCCAGGCCGGCCTGAACGCGGTGGCCGAAGGAAACATGTTCTGGAACTTCGCCGACATGTTTGCGCCCTCGACCGGATATGATGCCGACAAGCAATGGCTGGAGGGCTATCTGAAGCCCGGCATCAGCTTCACCAACGCGTTCGATGGTGGCGTCATCCTGTATGGCAAGGGTTCCGTCGTCATCTCGGGCACGCTCGGCATCGACGCCTACGACAATGGCAATACCGGCCGCATCACGCTTGAGGAAGGCTATCTCGGCCTGCGCTACGGCCGGGACGCGGTACCGTCGTTCGACGTGTCCTTCGGGCCGCGCGAGTTCAAGGCCGGTACGGGCATGCTGATCGCCAATGGCGGCAATAGCGGGTTCGAGCGCGGTGCGCTGAAATTCGGCCCCCGCAAGGCGTGGAAGACAGCCGCCATCGGTCGCTTCGCCTTTCAGGACTTCAAGGCCGCGCTGTTCTATCTCAGTCCCAACGAATTGCCCGACAGCAGCAGCGGCACCACGCTGGTGGGCGCGGAACTGCGCTACGACTGGGCGCCCGGCAGCTTTGCCGGTGTCACGGTCGGCCATGTACTGGAATCATCGTCTCCCTACGCGCAAGCGGCCGCCGGCGGTATCGGCCCACCCGGCATCCTGCCCGGCGGCCGCGACGGGCTGAACTTCATCAATCTCTATGCCATCGGCAAGCCGTTCCCCGGCACGATGGAAAATCTCTTCGCCGGCGGCGAATTCGCCTATGAGTGGAACAGCCGCATCGATCTTGCCGCGTGGGCTGGGCGCGTCCATGTCGGCTATGTCTTCGCCGACCTACCCTGGTCGCCGACGCTGGCCCTGGCCTACCAGACCTTTTCCGGCGATGATCCCTTCACCAGCCGGCTCGAGCGTTTCGATCCGCTGTTCTACGAGGGCAGTCCCAGCTCATGGTCGACCGGCTCGAAATCGTCGATGGTGTTTATCAACTCCAACGTCAATGCTTTTCAGGCAAGCCTGCGCGTGACCCCGACCGAGCGCGACACACTGACCCTGCGCTATGCGCATATCCGCGCCAACGAGCTGCGCAGCCCGATCCAATTCGGCCAGGGTACGCGCGTCGAGATCGATGGTGGCATTCCCAGTCCCGTGGCGGGCGTCACCAGCCATCACCTGTCAGACGACATCTTCCTCGAGTACAACCGGGTTCTCAATCCGCATACCTTCCTGACCGTCGGCGCCAGCGTCTCGTTTCCCGGCGCGGGCATCGATTCCGTCGTCAATTCCGCCGCGCCAACCTGGATTGGAGGCTTTGCCAATGTCGTCGTCAATTTCTGAAACCGGCCCGCTGTCGCGCGGCATCGCCACGGCGTTGTGGTTCGCCGCCGGCCTTGCCGCGCCGGCTGCTTCGCTCGCCCAGGAGAAGCCGATGACCGCCGAAGAATCCGACCCGGTCAAGCTCGAATGGATGGTCGGCGCGCCGCCGCCCGCCGACAAGATCATCCGTTTCTCCGATCCCGATTATTTCAGCTTTCCGAAACTGCGCTGGACCGTCTGCCATTTCCGCCAGCTCATGCCGACGGTCGGTGTCAGCCGCGGGCTCGGCGCGTCGGTGCCGTTGCCGCGCCGGATCGACGATGGGATCGACGCGCTCACCTTCCTGCCGCTGGGCGGCGACACGCCGATGACGTGGGAGCAGTCGCTGGCCGCCAACTACACGGACGGCATCGTTATCCTGCATGACGGCGTCGTGGTCTATGAGCGCTATCTCGGCTGTCTCGACGAGGCGGGCCAGCATGGAGCGATGTCGGTGACCAAGTCGCTGACCGGGTTGCTTGGCGAGGTGTTGGTGGCCGAAGGAGTGCTCGACGAGACGGCGCTGGTGTCGAGCATCGTTCCCGAACTGGCCGACAGCGCCTTCGGCGACGCCACCGTCCGGCAGGTTCTGGAGATGACGACCGGGCTCAAATACAGCGAGGATTACGCCGACCCCGACGCTGAGGTCTGGCAATATGGCGCTGCCGGCAACCCGTTGCCCAAGCCAGCCGACTATCAGGGGCCGCGTGGCTATTTCGAGTATTTGCAGACGGTCCGCAAGGAAGGCGCGCATGGTGACGCCTTCGCCTACAAGACGATCAACACCGACGCCCTTGGCTGGATGATCGCCCGCGTCACCGGAAAATCGGTCGCTGATCTGTTGTCCGAGCGCATCTGGAGCCGGATGGACGCAGAGCAGGACGGGTATTTCACGGTCGATTCCCTCGGCACGCCGTTTGCAGGCGGTGGCCTGAACGCTGGGCTTCGCGACATGGCACGGATCGGCCAGTTGCTGCTCGATGACGGTGTGATCAACGGCCAGCGCCTTGTGCCGAAGGCGGCGGTGGATCGCATTCGCGCCGGCGGTGACAAGGCCGCCTTCGAGAAGGCCGGCTACGGCCTGCTCAAGGGATGGAGCTATCGCGGCATGTGGTGGGTGTCGCACAATGCGAACGGCGCGTTCACGGCGCGTGGCGTACATGGCCAGTCGATCTACATCGACCCGGCTGCACGCATGGTCATAGCCCGGTTCGCATCGAACCCGCAGGCCGGCAACGCCGCCAACGACCCCACATCGCTGCCAGCATACCAGGCGGTCGCCGACCATCTCGCCCCATAAGGCATTTTGCAGTCAGCTGACATGGTCTGACTGTGAGCGGCCGATGCGTAGATTCAAAGAGTTAGAGCGTCCTTGTGTAGCGTCCGAATGGACGCACGGCGCTCTACGTGTTGAACTTGAACAGCATCACGTCGCCGTCGGTCACCACATATTCCTTGCCTTCGTCGCGTGCCTTGCCGGCCTCGCGGGCCGGCACTTCGCCGCCCAGCGCGATGAAATCCTCGTAGGCGATGGTCTGGGCGCGGATGAAGCCGCGCTCGAAATCCGTGTGGATGACGCCGGCCGCCTGCGGCGCCTTGGCGCCCTTGTAAACGGTCCAGGCGCGGGTTTCCTTCGGGCCGGAGGTGAAGAAGGTGATCAGGTCGAGCAATTCGTAGCCGGCGCGGATCAGCCGGTCGAGGCCGGGTTCCTCCAGCCCCATCGCTTCCAGATACTCGGCGGCCTCCGCGTCGGGAAGCTGCGCCACCTCGGCCTCGATCGCCGCCGAGATGACGACGCTGCCGGCGCCCTGGCTGTCGGCCATGGCCGCCACCGCCCGGCTGTGTTCGTTGCCTTCGGCGGCGTCCCCCTCGGCGACGTTGCAGACATAGAGCACCGGCTTGGAGGTCAAGAGGTTCAGGCCGCGCAGGATCTTCAAATCTTCCGCCGCGATGCCGTCGAGCAGCAGGCGGACCGGCTTGCCCTCCTGCAGCAGCGCCAGCGCCTGCTCCATCATCGGCAGGAGCGTCATCGCTTCCTTGTCCTTGCCGGAGGCGCGCTTCTGCATCTGCGTGGTGCGGCGCTCGAGGCTATCGAGGTCGGAGAGCATCAGCTCGGTCTCCACCGTCTCGGCGTCGGCCACCGGGTCGATGCGGCCCTCGACATGGGTGATGTCGTCATCCTCGAAGCAGCGCAGCACGTGGACGATGGCGTCCACCTCGCGGATGTTGGCGAGGAACTGGTTGCCCAGCCCTTCGCCCTTCGAGGCGCCGCGCACCAGGCCGGCGATATCGACGAAGGAGATGCGCGTCGGGATGATCTCCTTCGACTTGGTGATGCCGGAAATCTTCTTCAGGCGCGGGTCGGGCACGGCCACCTCGCCGGTGTTCGGCTCGATGGTGCAGAAGGGATAGTTGGCGGCCTGGGCGGCGGCCGTCCTGGTGAGCGCGTTGAAAAGCGTCGATTTGCCGACATTGGGCAGACCGACGATGCCGCATTTGAAACCCATTTCCTATTCCTTCTTGCCGAAGAGTTTTTTGAGCATGGCGGCCATCGGGCCGCTTTCGGGGAGGGGAGCTGCCGGCCCCGCCTGGCGCGCCTGGCGGATGTGGCTCTGTTTTTTCGCCGGCTTTTCCGCAGACTTCTGGGCGGCCAGTCCCGACGCGGTGCCCGCGTTGATGCCCTTCACCGCCAGGCTGACGCGGTTCATGAAACCCGCCTCGTCGCCTTCCGCCAGCATGGCGATGTTGTCGGCCAGGGCGTCGAGCATGGGCTCGAGCCAATCCCGGTCCGCCTTGGCGAAGTCGCCCAGCACATGGCCGGTGACGCGCGCCTTGTCGCCCGGATGGCCGATGCCGATGCGCACGCGGCGATACGCCTTGCCGCAATGGGCATCGATCGACTTGATGCCGTTGTGGCCGCCCGAGCCGCCGCCGGTCTTGATGCGCAATTTGCCCGGCGCCAGGTCCAATTCGTCGTAGAGGACGATGAGGTCGGCGACGTCGATCTTGTAGAAGCGCATGGCTTCGCCGATCGCCTGGCCGGACAGGTTCATGAAGGTCTGCGGCTTGATCAGCAGAACCTTCTCGCCGCCGATGCGCCCCTCGGCGACCAGGGCGCTGAATTTCTTCGCCCATGGCGCAAAGGAATGGCGGCGGGATATCGCATCCGCCGCCATGAAGCCGACATTGTGCCGGTGTCCCGCATATTGCTGGCCGGGATTGCCGAGCCCTGCAATGAGCAGCATGAGGTTCCGCGGGGAAGGGGAGGACTACGCCTCGCCCTCGCCCTCCTTCTCTTCCGCCTCGGCTTCTTCTTCGGCCTCGGTGTCGGCAGCGCCGGACTCTTCCGACTTCAGGCCGGCAGGCGCTGCAACCGTGGCGATGGTGAAGTCGCGGTCGGTGATGGTCGGCGTCACGCCTTCCGGCAGCGTGATGGCGGAGATGTGCACGGAATCGCCGATGTCCATGCCGGTCAGGTCGACCTCGATGAAATCCGGGATCGACGTTGCCGGGCAGGTGAACTCGACGTCGTGGCGGACGATGTTGAGCACGCCGCCGCGCTTGATGCCGGGCGAAGCCTCTTCATTGGTGAAGTGAACCGGAACGTTCACGGTCACGACCGTGCCCTTGCCGATGCGCAGGAAGTCCACATGCATCAGGAAGTCGCGCACGGGCTCGAGCTGATAGTCCTTCGGCAGGACCTGGATCTTCTTGCCGTCGAGGTCGATCGTCGCGATGGTGGTCTTGAAGCCGCCGGCGTGAATCTTGAGAAACACTTCCTTGTAGGGCAGCGTGATCGCCAGGGGGGCCTGGTTGTCGCCGTAGATGACGGCGGGAATCTTGCCGTTGCGCCGAATAGCCCGGGCGGACCCCTTACCGACCCGTTCGCGCGCCTCGGCCTTCAGCTCGTATGTCTGATGGCTCATGGCCTGTCCTTTCATGTTCTGGAGCGCTCCCGGGCAAGCCCGGAAACGAGAAAGCCGCCGCATGGGAAAAAGCCGGGTTCCGATGCCGAAACATCGCCCGGCGTTACCGCCATGTCGGGCAAACTTCCGTCCGCGGTGCCTCCAAGGGTGTCTACGCGGACGGCGGGTCTATAGCCGATGCAACGGCGCTGCGCAAGCCGGGGACCAGGCGCAGCCGCGTGGTGATGGCGCGCGTCCGCGCGCGCCGCGCGGGGCATCGGCGGAAAACGTCAGTTCAGGCGTAGCCCGAGCGGCTTGCGCCTTGGCTCAGTGCCCGGCGGCGGCGTGTCGTGGCCTTCGTCATAGGCTGCGCGGGCCGCCTCCATCCGTTCGCCGTTGATCGCCGCGAAGCGGGTCAGCGTCAGAAGCGGCTCGGCGAGTTCCCGGCCGAACGGCGTCAGCCGGTATTCGACGCTGGGCGGTACGGTCGGGTGCTCTGTCCGCTCGACGAAGCCGTCCCGCTCCAGCGCGCGCAGCGATGCCGTCAGCACTTTTTGCGAGATGCCGTGGACCTGGCGCTTCAATTCGTTGAAGCGCATCGGTCCCTCGATCAGGCGGGTGATGATGAGGGACGTCCATTTGTTGCCGATCAGCGAAAGCACTTCGCTGATCGGCCGGCAGCCGTCCGAGATGTGGCCGTGACGCGGTTTCATATAGGTGCCTTCTTGTCTGGTTTGTTCCTGTGTCAGATATAGGTGCGGTTACCAACGGATACCACCGGGAATTTGAACCCGCTGGCAAGAGGATTTGATATGAAGAAAATTGTCGTTCTGGTCGGCTCCAACCGCAAGGAGTCGGTCAATCTGAAATTCGCGCGCGCGCTCGAGAAGCTGGCCGCAGGCAGGCTGGAATTCGACTATGCCGATCTGGCCGCGCTGCCCATGTACAATGATGACGAGCTCGCCAATCCACCGGCGGCGGTGGGTGCGCTGAAGGCGAAGGTTGCCGACGCCGACGGCGTCCTGTTCGTCACGCCCGAATACAACCGCTCGATCCCGGCGCTCCTGAAGAACGCCGTCGACTGGGTGTCGCGCCCCTATGGCGACAATGACTGGGCGGGCAAGCCCGCCGCCATCGTCGGAAGCAGCCCCGGCGTCATCGGCACGGCCACGGCGCAGATGCATCTGCGCACCATCATGATCAGCCTCGGCGCCACTTTGATGGGGCAGCCGGAGGTGTTCCTGCAGTTCAAGGAAGGCCTGTTCGACGGCAATGACGCGGTGGCCGACGCCGATACGGAAAAATTCCTTGCCGGTTTCATCGACCGGTTCACCGGCTGGGTCGGTGTGGCGGCGGACAAGGTTGCCGCCTGATACGTCATTCGCGTCTTGAATCAGAAAAGCCGGCCATCCGCCGGCTTTTTTGTGGTTTCTGCTGCTCAGGCGAACAGGCTGGAAACCGATTCCTCCGTCGCCGTGCGGGAGATCGCCTCGCCGATCAGGTCGGTGATGGTGATGGTGCGGATGTTCTGCGCCGCCTCGACGGCCGAACTCGGCTGGATCGAATCGGTGATCACCAGTTCCTTCAGCTTCGAGGCCGAAATGCGCGCTGCCGCACCGCCCGACAACACGCCGTGGGTGATGTAGGCGGTGACGCTGGTGGCGCCGTTGGCCAAAAGCGCGTCGGCCGCATTGCACAGCGTGCCGCCCGAATCGACGATGTCGTCGATCAGCAGGCAGTCCTTGCCGTGCACCTCGCCGATGATGTTCATCACCTCGGAATCGCCCGGCCGGTCGCGGCGCTTGTCGACGATGGCCAGCGGCGCGTCGATCCGCTTGGCCAGCGAGCGGGCGCGAACGACGCCGCCGACATCCGGTGAAACGACCATCACATTGGACAGGTTGTAATGCGCCTTCACGTCGCGCGCCATCACCGGCACGGCGAACAGATTGTCGGTCGGAATGTCGAAGAAGCCCTGGATCTGGCCGGCGTGCAGGTCGAGGGTGAGAACCCGGTCGGCGCCTGCCTGGGTGATCAGGTTGGCCACCAGCTTGGCCGAGATCGGCGTGCGGCCGGAGGTGCGCCGGTCCTGCCTGGCGTAGCCGAAATAGGGCAGCACCGCCGTGATGCGCCGCGCCGAGGAGCGGCGGAAGGCGTCGATCATGATGAGCAGTTCCATCAGGTGATCGTTTGCCGGGTAGGCGGTCGACTGGAGGACGAAAACGTCCTCGCCGCGCACATTTTCCTGGATCTCGACGAAAATCTCCTGGTCGGCGAAGCGCCGCACCGTGGCTTTTCCAAGAGAGATGTTGAGGTAACGGGAAACGGCTTCCGCCAGAACCCGGTTCGAATTGCCCGCAAAGAGCTTCATGGAATGTCCTCGGAGAACGCCTTGACGCTTGACCGCGCTTTTAACGGCGTGGGTCCTGATTGCAAGCTGTTGCGGGAAAAAATACGCATTCTCGGTGTGAAATTTCCGAGAATTAGGCTTTTTCTATCTGGAACTCCTCATTTTTCTTCAAGATTATGGGTTTTGATAAAATCATGGGGAAGCACAAAGAAACGCGCAAGTTGTCGATTGTGACGCGTCATATTGACACAGTTTTATTAATGTCATTATTGTTCATTTGGGTATGGGGCTGGAACTGAATTTACAGTGTTCAGGGGGTGGTTATGGGTAATTATCTGCAGGGAGAATTTAGTTCACTTGTGAAGGAATATGATCTTTCAGTTAATCCGAATTTTCTTTTTCTCGACAGCACTTTAATCAAGCGAGTATCGCACAAGGAGAGAGGCGGAACGAGTTTCTTCTCCTGCCGCAGTTGGCGCAAGGATGCCAAGGAAATTCAGATCGCCAGCTTGCGGAACCTGAAACGTTCTCCTGAAGAAGCATCGGCCGCGATTATTGGCGGCCAGATCGCCAGCCTGGCGCAGAAGATCACCAATGGCGGCAACTATCGGTTCGTCGTGCCCGTTCCGGCCGGCAGTTCGGGGCGCACCGTCAATTTCGCCGCGATCATCGCCCATTTCGCCGCCGCCGAGCTGGGCGCGACCTACCGAAACTTTCTTCGCGGCAGCATCAACGGGCGGCGGTCACAGTCCAGCCATCCCAAGCAGAGCATTCGTTTCGAGGCGGAATGCGACATTCGGCAGCCTGGTGACGGGCTGGTGTTGCTGGTTGACGACGTGGCAACCACCGGCACGCATTTCAGCCGTTGCGCGAGCCTCCTGCGCTCCCTTGGCTACGCAACCGTGTGCGTTTCATGGGTGTCATGAAATCGATTTCATCGGCCGCTGGCTGGTCAGCTCTTTCGCTGTGCCAGCCAGGTGGCCAGCTGGCTGATCGTCGAATCGGCGACCGCTTCCATGGTCGCCGGCGTGACCGACGACCAGCCGTCGCCATTGCCGCTGGGCGCGACCTGCTGGCCCTGGATGCGGTGCAGCCTGTTGCCGGACGGGTCGAGCACGTCCCAGACATAGATCACGGTCGTCTTGCCGCCGTCGGCGATGGCCGAGAAGTAGCCCTTCATCACCAGCGAGGCGCTGCCGCCCTGCTGGACGATGGCGATGCCGGTCTGGCGGGCGCGCGCCTCGAGACGGCTTGACAGGGCGGGCACGGCTTCGGCGGTGGCGCCGATGACCGGAGCGAACTGGACACGTTCATTGGTGGCGATCGCCGCCTGCAAGGGCGCGTTCCCGGCCCCTGTCTCGCTGCTCGGCGCCAGCGCGGGAGCGGTCGCCGGTTCCGTCGGCGCGCCGCCGGGTAGGCCTGTTTCCGGCGTCGGCCCGGAATTCACGTCGAGCACCGAGGCCGTGTTGCAACCGGCCAGAAGCGCCGCCGCAAACACCAGTCCAAGCGTTCCCCTTCCAAGCGTTCCCCTGCGGCCTGCGTTCTCCTCCATCGCCCTGCTGCTCCTGCCCGTTCTTGCTTGCGCCTAGCGCGTTATCAGGTCCAGCCCGTGCCGTGACAATGCCTCGGGTTCGCCGTCGGTCGTCAGATAGGTGCGGCCGAGACACATGGCGCTGCCGGAATCCGAATCCATGATGATCATATGGGCAAACAGCGTCATGCCGGGAGCGATCGGCTCGGCATTGCCGGCGTAAAACATCTGCGGGTCCATCCAGGAGGGCGAGAAACGCGCGCCGAGCGAGTAGCCGCAGGCGTTCAGCCGGTGCTTGGTCAGGCCGTGCGCCTCCATCACGCGGGCATGGGCGTCGAAGACATCGCCGAAATTGTTGCCCGACACCATCACCTTCTGCACCGCGCCCAGCGCGTCGCGCGCGGCGTCGAACAGTTCCTGGTGCCGCTTCGACACCTTGCCGGTCAGCACGGTCTGCATCATCGCCGCGTGGTAATGATGGTAGACGCCGGCCCATTCGAGCGTGATCTGGTCGTTCTTGTTGAGCTTGCGCCGCCCCGCCTTGTAGCGGCACAGAAGGGCGTCCTCGCCCGAGCCGATGATGAACTCGTTTGCCGGATAGTCGCCGCCGCCGGCAAACACGGCGCCCTGCATGGCCGCCAGGATCTTCGCCTCGTCGCCGCCCTGCTTGATCAGCGGCAGGGCCGCGTCGAGCGCTTCGTCGCCAAGCTTCGCCGCCTGCCTTGCCTTGTCGATCTCGGCCTCGCTCTTGAACAGGCGCAGCCGGCTGACGAGGTTCGACGCGTCCTCGATCTTGCCGAAGGTCTGCAACTGCTCGTCGAGCAGGCGGGTGTTGCGGCCGGTCAGGCCGTGCGTGTCGTATTCGACGCCGATGCGCGCGCCAAGCAGGTCCAGGTCGTTCAAAAGGTTGCGCAGGTCGACGGCCGGGTTGGCGTCGTGGCGGTCGGTCCACAGCACGATGTTGTCGATGGTCGAGGTGTGCCGCGCCTGGCGCAGATCGGCCGAGCGCGTCAGAAGCACCATCGAGCCGTCGGCCTTGACCACCAGGCACTGGAAAAAACAGTAGCCGAACGTGTCGTAGCCGGTCAGCCAATACATGCTCTCCTGGGCGAACAGCAGCATCGCATCCAGCTTGCGGTCGGCCATCTCGATCACAAGACGATCGCGCCTGGCATCGAACTCTGAACGGTCGAAATGAAGGGCCATCAAGTGTTCTCCAAGACAATCGCTGAAATCTGACGTCCGTAATCGGCCTCGCCGCGATGGGTGGCGCGGCGGTAGGAATAGAACCGGTCTTCTTCCGCATAGGTGCAGCGGCCGAGCGCCGCCGCCGTCACGCCGGCTGCGGTCAGCCGGGCAACGGTGTAGCCGTTGAGGTCGAACAGCGCGTGCCCCGCCGTATCCGAGGGGCGGAACCAGTTTTCGTTGCGCGGGTCGGCGGCGATGAAGCGCTCGATGAACTCCGGCCCGACCTCGTAATTGTCCTGGCTGATGGATGGACCAAGCACGGCGGTGATGCGTCCCCGCTCGGCGCCCAGGCTTTCCATGGCGATGATGGTGTTTTCCAGAATCCCCGTCAGCGCACCCTTCCAGCCGGCGTGGGCGGCGGCGACGACGCGCGCCTCGGCGTCGGCGAACAACACCGGCCCGCAATCGGCGGCCAGCGCGCCAAGCGCCAGGCCGGGGCGGTCGGTCACCAGCGCGTCGGCCTGCGGGCGCTGCGCGCCGAGCGGTCCGTCGACGGTCACCACGTCCGGCGAATGCACCTGGTGCACGGTCAACAGGTTGTGCGGCGCGACGCCCAGCCAGCCGGCAACGCGGCGGCGGTTTTCCAGCACCGCCGCGCGGTCGTCGCCGGAGCCGAGCCCGACATTCAGACCCTGGTACAGGCCTTGCGAGACGCCACCCTGGCGCGTGAAAAAGCCGTGCCGCACACCCTGGTCCCGGGCACGGTCCAAAAGCGGCGACCGCAGGGGTTCCGGCCTCGTTCTGTCAAGCATGCGCCGCCTTTTTCACTGTCCTCACGCGGCGCGGATGGTGGGGCAGGGGCGGGGCCAAGTCAATCCGAAGTAGAAAATGGCGGGACCGTTGCTGTGGAAGGGGCAATCGCCAGAACTTTGAACAGGGTGCCCATCGCCTGCGGTCCGGCCAGCCGCTCGACTGCCGCGCCGATGGCGTCCTGCTCGGCGGCGTCCTTGCCGGCGCCCAGGCGGCCGGCGCGTTGCAGGAGCCCAAGCCCAAGCAGGAAGTCGCCCTGGGTCAGGAGATGCGCGGCAAGGCCCTGGTCCCGCGCGGCATCGGAAAGCGCCGAAAAATCCACATGCGCGGTCAGGTCCGCCTGGCCCGGCTCGGCCAGGATGTCGGCATAGGCGTGGCCGCGCATGGCCTGCAGCGTGTCGCCGGTTGCCGGCTTGGCGTAACCGTAATCGATGAACAGCCCGGCGCCGCCGCGCCGCGCGATGCGGGTGGCGATCTCCTGCATCAGCGCCGTGCGCGCCGGTGCGATCTCGGCGATGGCGCCCTCCGGCGCTCCTGGTGCATCCGGCGGCAAAAGGGCGGGATCGGGAGCTCCCGGCCCGGCCAGGAAGGCGAGGCGAGCCTCGCCGTCAAGTCCGACGACGCGTTCGCGCCAGCCGGTCGCCGTCTTCACATACTGGCGGATCGGCACGGCATCGAACAGTTCATTGCCGATGATGAACAGCGGCCCGTCGGGAAGATCGCCAACCGCCGAAACCCAGTCCGGCGCGACCGGCGCGCCGGCCAGCGTCGCCTTCTGTACCTGTGTCAGCCGGGGACTGGTCTCGATCATGAAGACGCGCGCCTCGGCGGACAAAAGGGTGTCGAGCCTTGCCAGCGTGCGCAGCATGTCCTTCATCAGCGTGCCGCGTCCGGGACCGATCTCGGCGATCAGCGGCCGCTCCGGCGCGCCGCCGGCTTGCCACGCCGCGTGCAGCCACACGGCGCACAACTCGCCGAACATCTGGCTGATCTCCGGGGCCGTGGTGAAGTCGCCGGCCGTGCCGAACGGCTCGCGGGTCGTGTAATAACCCTCTTCCGGGTCGAACAGGCACAGTGCCATATAGTCGGCGATGCCGATCGGCCCGGTTGCCGCGATCAGCGCGGCGATGCGCTCGCCAAGCCTCGTCATCGACGTCCCGTCATTCATTCACGATCATTCGGCTGCCGCCGGTGTCGCCTTGCGGGCGGCGCGCAGCATCGCCCAGACGCCGATCAGCACCATCGGCGTCGACAGCACCATGCCCATGGTCAGCCAGCCGCCGGCGAGATAGCCGAGATGCGCGTCCGGTTCGCGGAAGAATTCGACGAGAATGCGCGACAGGCCGTAGCCGCAGATGAAGGCGCCGGCGACGAAGCCCGGCATCTTCAGGCGCAGCGCCCAATGGGTGAGCAGCCGGAGAACGACGAACAGCACCAGCCCCTCCAGCGCCGCCTCGTAGAGCTGGCTCGGATGGCGCGGCTCGGGCCCGCCATTGGGGAAGACGAAGGCCCATGGCACGTCGGTGACGCGCCCCCACAGTTCCGAATTGATGAAATTGGCCATCCGCACCAGGCCGAGGCCGATCGGCACCACGGGGGCGATCGTGTCGAACAGGCTCCACGGGTTGATGCCGCGGCGCATGGCGAAGAAGAGCATCGCCAGCGTCACGCCGAGCAGTCCGCCGTGGAAAGACATGCCGCCCTGCCAGACCGCGAGAATGTCGAGCGGGTTGGCCAGGTAGCGTGGCAGGTCGTAGAACAGGATGTAGCCGATGCGCCCACCCGCGACGATGCCGACCGCCGCCCACAGGACGAAATCGTCGAGGTCCTGGGCCGTCATCGGCGGCCTGCCGCCGGCCCACAGGCGCTGATTGCCGACCAGCCGGCGCGCATACCACCAGCCGCCGAGAATGCCGATGACATAGCCCAGCCCGTACCAATGGATGGCCAGCGGGCCGAGCCGCACGGCGACGGGGTCGATGTTCGGGAAGGCAAGGGCGGCAAACGATGCGGTCAGTAGGTCGGTCAAGAGCGCCTCCCGGTGGGCATGAATTCGCATCGAGATAGGCCGGGCAATCGGGCAAGGTCAAGGCGAAGGACGGGCGCGCCGCCGGGGGCCTTAAACTGGAGAAGCCCGTAAGGCTTTCTGTCTAGTCGCTACCCGAGGGCCATGCCGGTAGAATTCAATCCTGGGCCAGCGTGCCCATCTTTCACATCGAGCAATGGAGTTCAGCAACCCGGGAGGAAAAAATGGCCGGCACCGAATGGCTCATCAAGGGCCGCGAATTCATACACTGCAATTGCGCCTATGGCTGCCCATGCCAGTTCAATTCACGTCCAACCCAGGGGAATTGCCATGCCGTCGGCGTGGTGCACATCACCGAAGGCCATCATGGCGGTGTCAAGCTCGACGGGCTCAACATGGCGCTCATCGTCTCCTGGCCGGGCGCCATCCACGAGGGCCATGGCCATGTCGTGCCGATCGTCGACGAGCGTGCCGACGAAGCGCAACGCGAGGCCATGCTGCGCATCATGACCGGCATGGACACGGAACCCGGCGCGACCTTCTTCCAGGTCTTCTCGACCACGTTCGAGAAGGTCTACGACCCGGTTTTCGCGCCAATCGACATCGGCATCGATGTCGACGGACGCACCGCGCATCTGAAGGTTCCAGGCTGGATCGACGCGCACGGCGAGCCGATCAAGAATCCTGTTTCCGGCGAGCCGCATCGCGCGCGCATCAACCTGCCGCACGGTTTCGAGTACGACACCTGCGAGGTCGGGCGTGGCTGGGCGGAGACGAAAGGGCCGTTGGCGCTGTCCATCCAGGATTCGCATGCCCATTTCTCCGCCATCCACATGACCGGCAGCGGCGTCGTCCACTGACCCGCCATGGCCAGTTCGGCGCTTGAAACGACCTTGCGGCGCGACCGGCTGGTGGTTGGCGCGGCGCTGGCCGCGCTCACCGTTTTCGCCTGGGTCTACATCCTCTGGCTCGTCCAGGAAATGGCCGGCATGCCCATGTTGGAAGCACCCATGCCGGGGATGGCGATGCCCGGCATGGACGGCGCAGGCGGATCGGCGGGCGGCATGATCGCCATGGCGCTGCGTCCATGGACCGGCGCCGATTTCACCTTCATGCTGGTCATGTGGGCGGTGATGATGGTCGGCATGATGACCCCGTCGGCGGCTCCCATGATCCTGCTTTACGCGCGCGTCGGCCGCCAGGCGGCGGCCGATGGCCGGCCCTTCGCCGCCACCGGCTTCTTCGCCGGCGGCTATCTTCTCGCCTGGGTCGGGTTCTCGCTGCTGGCGACAATCGGCCAGTGGGCGCTGGTGCGGGGCCTGCTCCTGACGCCGATGATGGCCAGCGCCAGCGCCGCCTTCAGCGGGCTGGTGCTGGTTGCTGCCGGCCTGTTCCAGTGGACGCCGCTGAAGGAGGCCTGCCTCAGGCAGTGCCAGGCGCCGCTCGCCTTCATCCAGCGTCACGGCGGCTTCCGCCGCGATCCGGCCGGCGCGCTGGCCATCGGCCTGCGGCACGGGTTTTATTGCATCGGCTGCTGCTGGGCGCTGATGGCGCTGCTGTTCGTCGGCGGGGTGATGAACGTGCTGTGGATCGCGGCAATCGCGATCTTTGTCCTGGCCGAGAAGGTTCTGCCGGCCGGCTGGCCGGTCTCGCGGCTGGCGGGCGCGGCCCTGGTGGCAGCCGGATTGTGGGTTCTGGGCGGCCAGATGGTCTGATCTTTCCCCTGCGGGCCACGTTCTTTCCCCTGCGGACCAAGTTCTTTCCCCCGCTGGCATGGCGCCCTGAGGCCGGATCAGTCTTGCATTCGCCGCGCCCCGCCACTACGTCAGGTTCTGCAACGCGAGAGACGAGCCATGACCAACGGAAGCAACCGAATCCTCGACGAGTTCGCCAAGCTCATGACCGATGCGGCGGGTGCCGCCCAGGGTGTGCGTCGCGAAGTGGAAACGGCGTTCCAGGCACAGGCCGAGCGCCTGATCAATTCCATGGACCTGGTGCAGCGCGAAGACTTTGAAGCCTTGCGCGACATCGCGCTCAAGGCGCGGGAGGAAAACGCCGCGCTCACAGCCCGCGTGGAGGCGCTCGAAGCGCAGCTTGCGGCAAAGACGCCGCAAAAGCGCGCTGGCGGCGATTCGAAACCCGCTTCCGCCGGCCGGACGAAAAAATAATTTTTCGTTACCGGCGCCTGTGTATGGCGTCGAAAAGTCGTTATCCGTGAATCGCTTACGGGCCGGGCACAAACATTGCGCGGGTGATCTATCCACACGCAAATCCGGCCGGGCGAAAAAAGCTCTGGTCACGCGACTCTGCATCAATACACTGAATTTACAGCGTGATTCGAAATGGTCATGCGGTCGGGCAGGGGCGGGCCCATAGAGTTCCATGCGTTGTCGTTGTCGCTCCACACAGTGTTTCTGACCTGAAACGTCTCGCGGGGATCCTCCCCGCCGTGGATACTTGAGGAGTGCTGCGGCGCTCCGTGATACGGGAAAGCAGATAAATGAGCCTTCTTGAACTCGACATGACCCGCGATGCACATCCCGTCGATGTCATCGAGCATGTCGCTCACACCAATGACTGGAGCTTTGAGCGCAACAGCGATGATGAGATCGCCATTGCCGTGGCCGGCACATGGACCGACTACAACGTCTCCTTTTCTTGGATGGAGGAATTCGAGGCGCTGCACGTGGCCTGCGCCTTTGATCTGAAGGTCCCCGAGAAGCGCACGCTGGAAGTGATGCGGCTCCTGTCGCTCATCAACGAGCAGATGCTGTTCGGCCATTTCGACCTGTGGGAGCGCGAGAACGTGGTGATGTTCCGCCAGGCGCTGGTGCTGGCCGGCGGTGTCGAGCCGACGGGTCTGCAGGTGGAAACCATGCTCAACAGCGCGCTGGAAGCCTGCGAATGCTACTACCAGGCTTTCCAATACGTCATCTGGTCGGGCAGCACGGCGCAGGAAGCGCTGAACAGCGTGCTGTTCGAGACCTACGGCAACGCCTGAGGCGTTCGATGGCGTCGGACAAGAGCGCGGAGATCGGCTTCGACGATTTCCTCAAGGTGGATATCCGCGTCGGCACGGTCGTCGAGGCGGAACCCTATCCGGAAGCGCGCAAGCCGGCGATCAAGCTGAAGATCGATTTCGGCCCGGAGATCGGCGTCAAGAAATCCTCGGCGCAGATCACCGCGCATTACGCGCCTGAAGAACTGGTCGGGCGGCAGGTGGCGGCGGTCGTCAATTTCCCGCCGCGGCAGATCGGCAAGTTCATGTCGGAAGTGCTGACGCTGGGCTTCTCCGACGAAGCCGGCGCCATCGTCCTTGCCACGTCCGACAAACCCGTGCCCAACGGCAGCCGCTTGCACTAACGCGCAGGCGTCGCGGGCATATTGAAGCATCAACCCGATGTGAGGTCGATATGGTGCGGGTGCTCGTCCTCGGTGGCTATGGCTTCATCGGACAATCGGTGATGCGCCGCCTCGTGGTCGATGGGCACGCGGTCACCGGTCTCGGTCGCCGGGCGGATATCGGCCTCAGGCAGGCGCCCGATTGCCGCTGGATTGGCGCCGACATCGCGGCGCTTCTTTCCCCCTCCGACTGGCTTCCCCATCTGGCAGGCATCGATGCCGTGGTCAATTGCTCGGGCGCGCTGCAAACGGGTGGGCGCGATCGGCTGCAACCATTACAGCATGATGCGATGGTGGCGCTGTTCGCCGCTTGCGAACAGGCTGGCACCCGCCGCTTCATCCAGGTTTCGGCGCCGGGTGCTGTGCCATCGGCGGCCACCGAGTTTCTGCGTACCAAGGGAATGGCGGATGCCGCATTGCGAGCAAGCGGTCTCGACTGGCTCGTCCTGAAGCCGGCGCTCGTCATCGCCGCCAATGCCTATGGCGGCACCGCGCTGCTGCGCATGCTGGCGGCCTTTCCACTGGTTTTGCCGATCGTCCACGCCAAGGCGCGCGTCGGCACGGTGTCGATGGACGAGCTGGCCGGATTTGTCGCCGGCGCGGTTTCGCCGGAGGTCCCGGCCCGGCAGGATATCGATCTGGTCGAGGCCGAGCCCGGCACGCTGCGTGACGTCGTGCTGGCCTTCCGTCGCTGGCTCGGCTATCCGCCGCCGCGCGCCGTCCTTGCCTTGCCGCGCTGGGCGGGCCTCGGCGTTGCCCGCGTTGCCGACCTCTTGGCCTGGCTCGGTTGGCGTTCGCCCCTGCGCTCGACGGCGCTGCGGGTGATCGAGGATGGGATTCTGGGCAATCCCGCCGCGTTCGCAGCGGCCACGGGCCACCCCATTCGCCCGCTGCGCGAAACGCTGGCAGCTCTCCCCGCAACGATCCAGGAACGCTGGTTCGGCAGGCTGTTTCAGGCGCTGCCGCTGATGGTCGTTGCACTCGCCGCGTTCTGGCTCCTGTCCGGCGCGGTCGGTCTGGCGCGGGCTGACCAGGCGGTGGCGCTGCTTACGGCGGCCGGTTTTGCGCCATCGCTCGCCGCCGGCGCGGTCATCGGCGGATCGCTCGTCGACCTGGCGCTCGGGGCGGCGGTCCTGTGTCGCCCGCTGGCGCGGCGCGCCTGCTACGGCATGATGGCCGTTTCGTTGTTTTACGTGTTGGCCGGCACGCTGTTCCTGCCGCATTTGTGGCTCGACCCGCTTGGTCCTTACGTCAAGGTTTTGCCGGGCCTCGTGCTTGCCTGGGTTCTGTCCCTTCTCCTGGAAGAACGCTGATGCTGCTCGACCTGGCGCTTCGCTGGCTGCATGTACTCGGTGCCTGCGTCCTGCTCGGCACGGGGGCGGGCATCGCCTTCTTCATGGTGATGGCGCACCGCACGCGCGATGCGGCGCTGGTCGCCCATGTCGCCGGCACCGTGGTGGTTGCCGATGTCCTGTTCACCGCCACGGCGGTCGTCCTCCAGCCGCTCACCGGCCTGTGGCTGGCCGCCCGGCTCGGCTGGAGCTGGACCGAGGGCTGGCTCCTCCTGTCGCTGGCGCTGTATGTGGTGGTGGGGTTGTTCTGGCTTCCCGTCGTCTGGATCCAGATGCAATTGCGCGACCTGGCCCGCCATGCCGCTGCCGCGCGGACGCCGCTGCCGGCGCGCTATTTCCGGCTCTACCACATCTGGTTCGCCTGCGGCTTTCCCGCCTTCGTCGCCGTTCTGGCGATCGTCTGGCTGATGCTCGCCCGGCCGGTCTTCTGATCGCCGCGTCGCGTGCGGGCGAAAAGCCCTAGTGGTGCGATCCTAACAGATGGTACCCATCTGTTAGGAAAAATCGCCCCACCAGATCAATAGCTTGTGGGCTGACTTATCGAAACAGATGGGGACCATCTGTTTCGGTCAGACCACTAGGCGTCGTTTTTTCGGCGGAATCGCAGGCGAACACAAAAAACGCCCAAGCCTGAGGGACGTTGGAGCACGCGTCTGTTTTGGCGCGATCCGGTGTTTGCCATTTTGAAGGACATGGCCATTTTGAAGGACATGATTGTGGAAAAATTCATACAAGCCGATATCACCCGGCGCGGCTTTTGCCTTGCCACCGCGGCAACGCTCGCCGCGACCCTCTCCCCCAATTGGGCGGCCGCCGCTCCCGGAGCGGACGACGCGCTGGCCCGCAAGCTGGTCGAGATGGAGAAACGGCTCGGCGCCCGGCTTGGCGCCTCGATCACCGACACGCACACCGGGCGGCGCTGGCTGCAGCGGGCCGACGAACGGTTTCCGATGAACAGCACGTTCAAGGCTTTCGCCTGCGCCGCGGTGCTCGCCCGTGTCGATGCGGGGGAGGAGACGCTGGAGCGCGAGATCGCCATCCGCAAGAGCGACCTCGTCAACTATTCGCCGGTCACTGAAAAGCGCGTCGGCGGCCGTCCGATGAAGCTGTTCGAGCTGTGCGAGGCCGCCTCGACCATGAGCGACAACACCGCCGCCAATCTGCTCGTCGACAGTCTGGGCGGGCCGCAGGGCTGGACGCGATTCATGCGCTCGATCGGCGACGGCGTCTCGCGGCTCGACCGCAAGGAGCCGGGGCTCACCACGGCGACGCCCGGAGACCCGCGCGACACCACGACGCCGGAGGCGATCGCCGCCAGCCTGCGGACGCTCGTCTTCGGCGACGTGCTGGCGTCCGCCTCGCGGCGGCAGTTCGAAACCTGGCTCATCGACAACAAGGTCAGCCGGCCCCTGTTGCGGGCCGGGCTGCCCGGCGATTGGCGCATCGCCGACAGGACCGGCGCCGGCGGGCACGGGTCGCGCGGCATCGTCGCCGTCATCTGGCCGCCGGCGCGGCAGCCGGTGATCGCGGCGATCTACATCGCCGAGTGCAAGCAGCCGATGGACCAGCGCAACGCCGCCATCGCCGAGATCGGCCGCACGCTCGCCGAGACGCTGTAGCATTTGAGCTGCCAGGTGGAATCACCTGACGTCCGCATCAATGCGGAAAAACAAGAAGATAGAGCGTCCTTTGCGCGTCTGATAAGACGCGCGGCGCTGTAGCCTGAGACCGGCGAGACCCGGCTGCCGCGTGCGGCCGGGTCCGTCTCAGTCCAGATAGGCGAATGTCTCCGCCCCGTCCAAATGGCGCACGCGCAGGCCGGCGATCGCTTCGGGGTCGATCAGCCGCGCATTGACCGCCATGCGGTCGCCGTTCCCCACCGGGCTCCAATGCGTTGTGCAGCCGCACGTCGTGCAATGGTGCATTTCGAGCGTCCGGTCGCCCTGCAGATAGGCTTTCGTCGCGTCCGCGCCGGCGGTGAACTCCACCTCCGCCGGATGGCAATGCAGCCAAAGCGCTCCCAGACGGCGGCAGAGCGAGCAATTGCACAGGGTCAGCCAAGGGGGCTGAGCGGCGATTTTCATCCGCACGGCCCCGCAATGGCATGTCGCCTCGAACATCGTTCGTCAGCCGATCTCGCGGTCCGGCTGGTTGACGAAGATCAGCACGCCGAGAATGGCCATGTAGAATTTGAAGGCCGCGTCCTGGCCGTTCCACGTGTCCGACTGCCACATCAGGAACCATTCTCCGCCGACGACCATGAAGCCGAAGAACCAGACGAGAAAGCCGACCGCCGCACCGGCAATGGTCCATTTCTTGGCCGCCTGGAAGGCCGCGGCCGGCTGCGCACGCGCGCCGAGCATCTGCAAGCCGCCGATCAACAGCAGAATGAAGGTCAGGCCCTCGCCGGCGATGATCAGCCAATAGCCCGCATGCCACAGCGTCGGTGTTTCGATGGCGCGGTACATGGCCTTGTTGCCGGGGAAGGTCGTGTCCATGCTGAACACGTGTTTGACGAACTCGAAGTTCGATCCGTAGTCGGTGATGTTGTTGAAGGTGACCATGAAGGCAAAGGCCGCCAGGGCCAGTGTCATGACGATTTTTGCGTAACGGGAGGTCATTGCCTCTTCCTTCTTCAAGGCGATCGGGCAAAACTCACCAACGCAGCCGGATCGCGACTCAGCGTCTACGACGAAAGGCTAATCCGGAATGGGCGCCGGTTGAACCGATTCCGCTGGCCGGCTTGCCGTTATGCCGGGATTATTTTCCTGAAAACCAGCAGGAGGCCGCCCCTGATGAGCATGATGAAGACCGTGATCGAACTGACCGCCAGCGCCCGGCGCAAGGCGGACACAGCCGGCCTCGGCGACAGGCTCGCCGCGCTCGCCATCGGCCAATGGGCGCGAAAGGGCGATTTCGTCGAGCTTGCCGGAGCCGGAGAACCCGTCATCTTCATCATCCGCGCCCGCCGCATCCGGGTCGCCGCCGATGGCGGCCAGACCCTCGTCTTCGAACTCGACCACCCGCCACGCCCGGCGCTGCGCTGAGGGCCGTCGAGGAGATAGCGTGCTGGAAACGCCCTAGGACGGCACCCGTATCACCGCCCGCAGGCCGCCCAGCGGGCTCTCCTCCAGCGTCACGTCGCCGCCATGGCCGCGGGCGATGTCGCGGGCGATGGACAGGCCGAGCCCGGTGCCGCTTTCGTCCTGGTTGCGCGCCTCGTCGAGCCGCACGAAGGGCTTGAACACGTCCTCGCGCATGTCGGGCGGGATGCCGGGGCCGTCATCGTCGACGGTGATGGTCAGCGTGCCGCCGGCGTTGCGCGCGACGATCTCCACATGGGTCGCATAGCGGAAGGCGTTGCCGACGACGTTGTTCAGGAGCCGGCCGAAGGCGTTGGGGCGCACATGCAGGACCGGGTCGCCGGCGATGGCGGTCTTCAGCGTGCTGTCGCGCAGGCCGGCCTCCTCCGTCACGCGGTCGAAGAAGGAGGCCAGGTTGAAGGCGCCGGGATCCTCGGCCGCATCGCCGCGGGCGAAGGCCAGGTAGCCTTCCAGCATCGAGCGCATGTCCTCGATGTCCTGGTCCAGCGCCTCGATGTCGTCCTTCGAATGGGCCAGCGCCAGTTGCAGCTTGAAGCGGGTCAGAATGGTGCGCAGATCGTGGCTGACGCCGGTCAGCATCGCCGTGCGCTGCTCGATCTGCCGCTCGATGCGCTCGCGCATCACGAGGAAGGCGCTGCCGGCGCGCCGCACCTCCTCGGCGCCGCGCGGGCGGAAATCGCTCGGCGTCGGGCGGCCCTTGCCAAAGCTGTCGGCCGCCTCGGCCAGTTGCAGGATTGGCCGGATCTGGTTGCGCAGGAAGGCGACCGAGATGGCGATCAGCACCAGCGAGGTGCCGACCATCCACAACAGGAAGATGTGCGTGTTGGAGGCGTAGGCCTGGCTGCGCCGGGCAAACACGCGCAGCACCCGGTTCTCCATCTGGATGCGGATCTCGACGATGTTCGAATTGCCCACCGTGTCGAGCCAGAAGGGGCGGTTGATCTGCTTGGTGATCTCCTCGCTCAGCGTCTGGTCGAGGATCGAGAAAAACGGCTTCGGGCCGGGCGCGGGCAGGGGGTCGGGCGGCAGCAGGTCGATCTTCAGCGCCAGCCTTTCCTGGGCGATGCGGATCACCTGCGCATAGCCGTTGTCGTCGGGATAGGTCTCGATCATGTCGATGATGGCGGCGATGTCGCGCGTCACCGCCTGGCTGAGGCGCTGCGTCACCGTCTGCCAATGGCGCTCCATGAAGGTGAAGGCGATGACCGATTGCAGGAGCAGCATCGGGGCGATGACGATGATCAGCGAGCGGGCGTACAGCCGCTTCGGCATGTAGCGCGAAACGACGCGCCAGAAGCGCCGCCATGGCCGGCGCGTCGCGGCCACGACGCGCCGGGCGCGCATCAGCGGCGTCAACCTGTCCTGCGAAGTCTCTTGCAAATCAGCCATTCCGCCTGTGTTTCGGCGCCCCGTTTCAGTGGCCTGTTCCACCGCCGATCCTAGTGGTGCGATCCTAACAGATGCTACCCATCTGTTAGGAAAAATCGCCCCACCAGACCACCAGGCATTGATTTGGCAAGTGGAAACCGGCTTTCCGGGCAAACTTGATTTGCCCGCAGGCTGCCTCCGGTGCGCCGGACCAACGCCGCGTCTCGATGATGCGAAACACGGCATTCACCTCTTGACCTCAACCATGGTTGAGGTCCGATACTCGGATTACAAAACGCCATGCAGCACCTGCATGTTTGCGACCAATGGAGCAGATCAGATGTCGTCAGCCGAAAGCCCGCAGCCGTCTTCACCCCACTATCGCGTCGATAAATTCGTCGTTCCGCCCGCGGCGCGCGGCGCGTTTCTCGAACGCGTCGCCACGACCCATGCGACGCTGCGCCAGCAGCAGGGCTTCGTCCAGGATGTGATCCTCGAACAGGCCTCGGGGCCGGGCGCCTTCAATTTCGTGACGATGGTCGAATGGGAAAGCGTTGCCGCGATGGAGCGTGCGTCGGCGGCGGTCGCGGCGCTGCATGCGGGCATCGGCTTCAATCCCCGCGAAATGATCGATCGCCTCGGCATCAAGGCGGACATCGCCAACTATCAGGCGTTGGAGATATAGGCCGGGAGCCTATTCGACGCTCAGCCGATAGCCGATGCCGCGCACGGTCTGCAGATAGACCGGGTTTGACGGGTCGCGCTCGATCTTGCGGCGCAGGCGGTTGATCTGCACGTCGATGGTGCGTTCGCCGACTTCCGAATCCTCGCCGACCAGTTCATGGCGCGGCACGGTCTCGCCGGCGCGTTCGGCGAAGATCACCATGATCTCGCGTTCGCGGTCGGTCAGCTTGACCAGCTTGCCGGTGTGCTTCAACTCGCGGCGCGAAATCTGGAACGCATAGGGGCCGAACACCACCTGTTCCACCTTCAGCGAGGTCTGCGGGCCGCTGCGGCGCAGTATGTTGTTGATGCGCAGCACCAGCTCGCGCGGGTCGAAGGGCTTGGGCAGGTAATCGTCGGCGCCGGCTTCCAGGCCGACAACGCGGCTTTCAGTTTCCGAAAGCGCCGTCAGCATCAGGATCGGCATGTCCTTGTCGGCGCGCAGGGCGCGCGTCAGGGCGACGCCGTCCTCGCCAGGCATCATCACGTCGAGGATTGCCAGGTCGAAGTCCAGCCCGTTCAGCTTGCGCCGCGCCTCGGCGGCATTGCCGGCAATGGTGACGCGAAAGCCGTTCTCGCGCAGGAAGCGGTTGAGAAGGCTACGAATGCGCGTGTCGTCATCGACGACGAGCAGATGCGGCGCGTCATCGCTGAGGATGGCGGCCTCCTTGCCCTCACTGCCGGTCTCGCTCATGGTCATGGTCTCCACGGCTGCGATGCTCCCCTAATGATAGCGCCTTGTTATTGCGAGCGTCCATTGGGCAGTTTGTCCATCTGGGCGCGCAACTCGGGATCGACCATGGCGCGCAAGAAGCGCTCGACCACGGCACTGTCGGCAAGCTGCGCCTCTTCAAGTGCCGCACGGATGCGGCGGGACTGTGGCAGGGCCAGCGCCAGCGCCAGGTCGCGTCCCTTCTGCGTCGGGTACAGCTCGCGCTGGCGGCGGTCGCGCGGGCCCTGCACCTGGACGATGTATTCGTCGTCGATCAGTTGCTTGAGAACGCGCGCCAGGCTCTGCTTGGTGATGCGCAGGACATCGAGCAACTCGGCCACCGTCAGGCCGGGCCGGCGATTGACGAAATGCAGCACCCGGTGATGCGCGCGGCCGAAGCCGTATTCGGCCAGGATGGCGTCCGGGTCCGAGGTGAAGTCGCGATAGGCGAAGAACAGATGCTCGATGATGGCGAAGTCGACGCCGTCCTTCAGCGTCAGCGGGGCTTTGATCGGCGGGGCGTCTTTGTGGCTCATGGCTGCTTGTAATCGGTTTCGTCTCGAATGGCGAAGAATTTATGTCAGCCTTATTGACATATTTTCGGCACATTGATAATTTTTGACAATGTTTTCGGCCTGGCGCGAACAAAAAGGTTTCCTGAAGGCGTTTTTTGGGAACATCCTTCAAAATCTTCCCGTTGCGCCGGGTGGTCTGACCGAAACAGATGGGTACCATCTGTTTCGATAAGTCAGCCCACAAGCTGTTGATCTGGTGGGGCGATTTTTCCTAACAGATGGGTACCATCTGTTAGGATCGCACCACGAGTGGTCTGACCGAAACAGATGGTACCCATCTGTCAGGATCGCACCACCAGGCTGATTGATTGAAGGCGTCGTCCGCAGCGGGCGGCATTTCAGGTTTCGTCCGGGCCCCGAGCGGTGGGCGCCGGCAGGAGAGGTGACATGGCAGCGGTTCCTTTTGATCAGCTCGAGGGCTTTATCTGGCTCAATGGCGAATTCGTCAAATGGGCGGACGCCAAGATTCACGTGCTGACGCACGGCCTGCATTACGCCAGCGCCGTGTTCGAGGGCGAGCGCGCCTATGACGGCGAGATCTTCAAGCTCAACGAGCATACGGAGCGGCTGCACGAATCGGCCCGCATCCTCGGTTTCCGCATTCCCTGGTCGGTCGAGGAGATCAACGGGGCCTGCCGTACGCTTCTGGCCAAGCAGGGCTTTGTCGATGCCTATGTGCGGCCGATCGCCTGGCGCGGCAGCGAGATGATGGGCGTTTCGGCGCAGAACAACCGCATCAACCTCGCCATCGCCATCTGGCAGTGGCCGAGCTATTTCGATCCCGAACAGCGGTTGAAGGGCATCCGTCTCGACATGGCCGAGTATTGCCGGCCCGACCCGCGCACCGCGCCGTCCAAGTCGAAGGCGGCTGGCCTGTACATGATATGCACCCTGTCGAAGCACGCGGCGGAGGCGAAAGGCTATGCCGATGCGATGATGCTCGACTGGCGCGGCCAGGTGGCCGAAGCCACCGGCGCCAACATCTTCTTCGTCAAGGATGGCGTGATCCACACGCCGACGCCGGACTGCTTCCTGGATGGAATCACCCGGCGCACGGTGATCGCTCTGGCGCGCCGGCGCGGCATCGAAGTGGTCGAGCGGGCGATCATGCCCGACGAACTGACGGGCTTCGAACAGTGCTTCCTGTGCGGCACCGCCGCCGAGGTCACACCGGTCTCGGAAGTCGGTCCATACCGCTTCGAAGTGGGCGAAATCACGCGTTTGCTGATGAACGACTATGCAAACGAGGTGCGTCCGGGGCTGCGAGCCGCCGCGCAATAGTCTTCCTTCTTCTTCCTCTAGGTTAGACTATTCACAGTCTCGTATTTGACTTTGGTCGAATTCGCGCTTTCATGTGTGCGCCGGTCCCCGGAGGCCGGCGTTGAATGAGGGACCAGACATGGAAGCACTTCTCCCCATTATCGTTCAGGCGGTAACAGGCATTATCGGTGGCGAGGCAGTCGGCGCCGTAGTGAAAAAGGCCGCAATGGGCCATGGTGCTAAGATATTGGCAGGCATCATCGGCGGTGTCGGCGGTGGCGCTCTTCTTTCCGGCATGGGTGGTGATGCCGGTGCTATGAGCGGGCTGCTTGGCGATGCCATCGGCGGTGTCGTTGGTGGTGGTGTTCTGACGGGTGTCGTCGGCGCCGTCATGGGCGCGATGGGCAATAAAAGCTGAGACGCCTGTAGAGTTTCTTAGAAACGGGCGGCCGCAAGCCGCCCGTTTCTTGTTTTTCGTCACGGTCAGGCCGTTTGGTGGGGTGTCGGCATGCTTGGTTGCCGGGCATTCGGTCCTCGTGTGTTCAGTCGTCGTGTGTTCTGTCAGGGAGAAGCTCATGGGCGCGTTGCGCGTCGGCATCATTCCGGTAACGCCGTTCCAGCAGAATTGCGCCATCCTGTTCGATGACAGCGAGAAGCGCGGCGTGGTGGTCGATCCCGGCGGCGAGGTGGACCGTATTCGCGCCGCCATCGAGGATAACGGCATCACCATCGAGGCGATCTGGCTGACCCATGGGCATATCGACCATGCCGGCGGAGCGATGGAGCTCAAGGAAGCGCTCGAGGTCAGCCTGATCGGTCCGCACGAGGCCGACCGCGAACTGCTCGACAATCTCGAGACCCAGGCGCGCATGTTCGGTCTCACCGACGGGGTGCGCAACGTCACGCCGGACCGCTTTCTCGCCGAGGGCGAGACCGTTTCCTTCGGCGATCACGTCTTCGAGGTGCTGCATTGCCCCGGCCATGCGCCGGGCCATGTGGTTTTCTTCAACCGCGCGGCGCGTTTCGCGCATGTCGGCGATGTGCTGTTCAGCGGCTCTGTCGGGCGCACGGATCTGCCGGGCGGGGATCACGACGCGCTGATCCGTTCGATCAAGGAAAAGCTGCTGCCGCTCGGCGACGATGTCGAGTTCCTGTGCGGCCACGGGCTGGGCGGACGCTTCGGCGACGAGCGTCGCGGCAATCCGTTTCTGGTTTAGGGGATCGCGGGTTCCTCCGGTGCTCGCCCCTCACCCTTACCCTCTCCCCGCCTGCTGCGCCAGGTTCAGCGCCACGGCGGCGCGAATGAGCGTCTTGAACGCGGTTTCGTCGATCGCGTCCTCCTCACGGAAATCGATGGCCCGCCTGGTGTTGCCGTCGAGGCTGGCGTTGAACAGGCCCGCGGGGTCCGCCAGCGCGGCGCCCTTGGCGAAGGTCAGCTTCACCACGGCCTTGTAAGTCTCGCCGGTGCAGATGATGCCGGCATGCGACCACACCGGAACCCCCCGCCATTTCCATTCCTCGGCCATTTCGGGGTCGGCTTCCTTGATAAGCGCCCGCAGCCGGGCAAGCTTCGCGCCCCGCCAGTCGCCCAGTTCGGCGATCCGCGCGTCGATCCGTTCGGCGGGGGAAGCTTCCTCGCCGTTTGCGCCGTTCTTCCTGCTGTCCATGTCGGTCGTCGTCCTGTTGGTGATTGTCGTCGTCCGCCCGCCGCTCACATCCGCTCGCCCGGCAATCGGCTGGCCTGTTTCACCCAGTCGGCGAACAGTGCCTCGTCGAGCCGGTCCTCCTCATGGATGTTGAGGTAGCGCGTCTCCTTTGTCCTCGATTCTCCGGGGGGAACGGGGCGCAGCGAGGTGCCGCGGAAGAAGGCCACCTTGACGTATCTGGTGAAGCAGTGAAGGCTGAGAAACCATCCCTGGCCCTCGATCCCATAGAATGGCGAGTTCCATTTGACCGCCTTGTGCACGTTGGGGACGGCTTCCTCGATGCGCGCGTCGAGGCGCCGCCCGAGATCGCTCTTCCAGCCCGGCATGGCCGCGATATAAGCCTGCACGGGGGCGTCGCCATAGGCCTTGGCGATCTGCGGGTTGCCGCCTGAAAGCAGGACCGGCTTGGCGTCGGCCGCCGTGCCCGTCATCGCTCCCGTCTTCTTTGGCTTGCCGGATGCATTCACGGCCATCGCCTTCGCTCCTACCCGTCGGCCCGCCCGCTGCGCCAGTTGGCTGCATAGGGTAGCACGAACATGTACAGGCCCGTGAAGAGGAGCAGGGCGAGCGGCAGCAACGGCGTGAAATACACCCATTCGGCCGGCTCCCTTCCCATCCCGAGCATGATGAAGATGAAGGCGACGACCGCCGTAAACGCTATGGAAAGCCAGCGGTGAATCTGCCGCACCCATTTGCTCAAGTCCAATGGTTGTTCCTCCTTCGTGGTCGGGCTTGCAATCGTGTTGAGGCGGGCCGCCGGGGCGGCCCGATGGTGGTTCCCACGCGGCCGTCAGTCGATCCGCGCAAGAACCTCTTCCAGGTTGGCGAAAAAGCGCGGCCATCCGGCCTGGGCGCCCCGGTAATAGGGCTGCTGGTCCGATCGAAAGCCTTCCTGCTCCATGCGCAGGAGCGTTCCCGTGCCGGTCGGCGTGAGGGTCCAGGTGACGACGCTTCTGAGGTCCTTGGTGTCCCAGCTGTAGGACAGCGCCCTGTTCGGTTCGACTGCCTGGACCTTGCAATCGACGCTGCCCCAGTCGGCTGTCAGATTGAAACGATGGTCCATAACGGGTCTGAACGCATTCTTCATGAGCCACTCCTCGATCAGGTGTGGTTGCGTGAGCGCACGCCAGATCTTTTCCGGCGGGTGGGGCATTTCCCGCTCGACGACGACGGAAAGCGTTTCGGGCGCGGCATCGTTCATTGGTCCATCCTTTTCAGCAGGTCTTCAAGGTCATCGAACCGGTTTTGCCAGAAGCCGTTCATCCGGTTCGTCCAGTCGACCAGCGGGGCCAGGGCATCGAGCTCGGCGCTATAGTGCGTTTGGCGTCCTTCCTGGCGGTCACGTACGAGCCCGGCCCGTTTCAGGATCGCCAGATGTTTTGACACGGCGGGCTGCGAGACCCCGGCCCTGGCGGTCAAGGCCGCGACGGTCGTGTCTCCGTCGCGGCACAGCCGCTCGAAGATCGCCCGTCGCGTCGGGTCGGCGAGTGTCTTGAAGAGGACATGATGGGGCTCTGGCATGAAATCGATAACTCTCTGGTTATTAATCTGTTCAATAACCGGAGAGTTATTCGTGAGTCAAGCGGGAGCCGGACGGCGAGCGATCTTCCGTGCAATCTTCCGCTTCATTCGCCAATAAGTTGTGGATTCTGGCGTGAGCCCGATTGCTGCGGGGGCATTGCCTCGATATCGTATCGGTTACATCGTGTCATGATGCCGTTGCGGACGGTCAGCGTTGCGTCACGCGTGACAGTGATTGCCTTGGCAAGTGCAACGGGTTGCGTTTCGCGGGGAGTTTTGTCTCCGTGCACGAAATTACCCCTGTTTTGCGTTGCGTGTTCTTTGCCGTTTTTGCGGTCAGGTGGAAACACTTGACGTGCATAAATGCGGAACGTGCATAAGTGCGGAAATCAAAGAAATGGAGTGCCCTTGTGTAGCGCCCTTGTGTAGCGCCCTTGTGTAGCGCCCGAATGTGTAGCGCCCGAATGGGCGCATGGCTCTCTGGCGTAAACGATCATTGCTGACAGATTTGACAAGGGAAAGACTGGGATTTCGGCCCAGTCTTCATTTTTCAACCAGTCTTCATTCTTCAAAGAGCCGCGCATCCTGGCCAATGCGCGGCTCTCTTTTCTGGTTCCGGCCCGGTTTTCCCGGAATCGTGCCGTTCGCTTTCGCCCGGTCGGCCTCAGTTCGGCTGGCAGAAATGCCGGCGGCCGTCGTAACCCATGAAGGTGCCGCTGCGCGCGTCGAAGCTGCGATAGCGCGTCGAGCAATAGCGGTACCACTCGCGCGACCATGGCTCCAATGTGCTGCGGTAATAGGTCGGCTGAGCGTATGGCCTGTTGTAGCGTTGCTCCGCCGGATAGTAGTCGCGCTCTACCGGATAGTAATCGCGTTCGACCGGGTAATAGCGGCGTGGCGGATCGATGTAGACGCGATCGTTGCGGCGCGAGTCCGACAGCAGGCCGCCAACGATGGCGCCCGCCGCCAGGCCGAGAACACCGGCGGCCACCGCGTCGCCATTGCTTCTGTGATGCCTGTGCCAGCGGTCGGCGCTCGCCGTTGAAACGGCGCTGAGCGTCATCGCCGCCACGGCCAGGGAAAGAATGCTCGTCTTCAGGATGCTCTTCATCGGGTTACCTCTTCGTCAAGCGCTGCCGGGTGTCGGGGAGGGGCGGCAGCTTTGCTAGGGGAAATAGGCAAACGCATCTGAATGCCAGCTGAACAAGGCTCCACAGGGCATTCACCGATGGATTCGCGTTGTAACCGGCCGTGTGCGCAAAGCGGCGCGGCTTCGCCGCTTTCGCCCGTCATGCCATCGGATGCCAAGGCCGCAATCAAGGCCGCAATGCAGGGCGACGACCGGAAAAGACTGCGGCGAACGGAGCGTCGCTGCGCCCTGCACGAGCGCACGGAAAACAAGCCGGCGCCTTGTGGGCCGGTTCCCGTCGGTTGCTCTCGCCGCCGCCTTGCCGGAGCGCCCTGCTTGTGACGCTCCAGCCAAAGGACCAGGGCATTTTTCGTGAGCACAGGTTCACTCACAATGCCCTGTTCAGTTGTGTCCACCGCATTCAGCGATGCCAAACGAGTCCATTTGGCCGCAAAATGCTCTTAGTGCGAAACCGCCAGGTTGACGGCCTTCGGTCCCTTGCCGCGCTTGTCCGGCTCGGTCTCGAAACTCACTTTCTGCCCGTCTTCAAGGCCGGGCAGGCCGGAGGCCTGAACGGCTGAGATGTGAACGAATACATCGGCTCCGCCGGCATCCGGGGTGATGAACCCGAACCCCTTGGCCTGATTGAAGAACTTTACGATACCACTCTGCGACATAGGAAGGAGTCCTTTCTCCCTTCATGCTGGTCTCTGCGGGCAAACCTCTTGCCGGGTTTCGGCCCATGGCGTCATCGGTCGTTTACTGGGGGAGAAGAAACAGTCAGCTTCGTGCCTCATCTGCTCGGCATGGTCTGGTGGTGCGATCCCAACAGATGGTGCCCATCTGTTTCGGTCAGACCACTGGGACATGGGGTGCGGGACACGGTCCCACAGGCATGTTTTCTCCATAAGCATCGGCGCGACTTCCCGGAGGGCCTTTCCAGAAATTTCTCAACCCAGAAATTCCTCAACCAGGGCATGCTATTCCAGTCTCCGGGCCGGCAAATGCCCGAACAGAGTGAAGCTTCCCCGATTTTTCAGAGACGGGCAAGCGAAACTTTTATGAATAGGACGGGTGGCGAAGTTCATCGCCGATGGGGAACACTGCAGGCAAAGAAAAGGCGCGGCGGAAGACCGCCACGCCGACAATAGATCTCTGTATCAGGCTGAAGGATCAGGCCAGCGACAGATTAACGGCCTTCGGGCCCTTGCCCATGCGGTCCGGCTCGGTCTCGAAGCTGACCTTCTGGCCATCGGCGAGGGTCCTGATGCCGGAGGCTTCGAGGGCGGAGATGTGGACGAACACGTCCTTCGCGCCATCATCCGGCGTAATGAAGCCGAAGCCTTTGGTTTCATTGAAGAATTTAACGGTGCCGGTCTGGGCCATGGGAAACTCCTATTCCCTTTGAGAAGTCGCGTCTGCGCAACGTGCGCAGGTTCACGGTCGTCGAGAGTTTAACAAGGTCGGGGAAAGGGGTCGTCCATCCAAACG
The DNA here is from genome assembly GCF_001050155.1 of Nitratireductor soli. Lineage (GTDB taxonomy): Bacteria > Pseudomonadota > Alphaproteobacteria > Rhizobiales > Rhizobiaceae > Nitratireductor > Nitratireductor soli. The sequence continues at coordinate 18,517 of NZ_LFVY01000015.1, read as the reverse complement.
CTTCCAGTCTCCAGGTCTGCAATCACCCGAGCGCGCGGGATTAATTACATAAATGGGGGTGCGACACAAGATGTCAGCCGCGCGTTGCTATGCCGTTATCCGGCAAGCCGCGTCCGCCGGTAACCCTCGCGCGCGACCGATGTGCACAGCGCTGCCCATTCGCAGCCGATACAGGCCTTGCGCGTCCGCCCTTTGGCAAAGGCCTGCCGCATGCGCTGGATCAGGGCCGCGTCCGGTCGGACAATGAGCAGGATCGTCTCGCCGGGGATGACGGGCAACACCAGAGACAAAAGCCTTCCGGGCTCCAATCAGGACAGTCAGCCAGGTCGCTTGCGCTGCGATCTTTTTCGGGATAATTTCTCATATATGGAAACAATCCCCACCCAATCCGCGTTCGACAACCGCATCGCCCAGCGGCTGCGCGCCCTGCGTGGCGAGCGGGGCTGGTCGCTCGATGCGCTCGCCGAGCGCAGCAATGTCAGCCGGGCCACCCTGTCGCGGCTGGAAAACGCCGAGGTCAGTCCGACGGCCAGCGTCTTAGGCAGGCTGTGCGCCGCCTATGGCATCACCGTCTCGCGGCTGATGTATCTGGTCGAGGATGATTTTGCCCCGCGCGTCGCCCGCGACGCGCAGGCCGTTTGGGTCGATCCGCAGCATGATTTCCACCGTCGCCTCGTCTCGCCGCCGTCGCGGGCGCTGGGCGGCGAGGTGGTGGAGTGTACGCTTGGTCCGGGCACGCGCATCGCCTATGACGCGCCGCCCAGAAGCGGGCTGGAGCATCATCTCCTTCTCGCCGAGGGCGAACTCACCGTCGGCGTCGATGGGCGGGACCACCGTCTCCAGCCCGGTGATTGCCTGCGTTACCAGTTGCGCGGCCCGAGCGTCTTCTCGACGCCCGCCACGGTCGCGGCACGCTATCTTCTCTTTATCCTGTGAGGGGTCATGAAGGACGAACTGACCATCGCCGTGCTTTCGGCCGAAGAAGCCGGGCGTCACCTGGCGGATCTGGCCTCGCTCCTGCATGCCTGCGTGCATGATGGGGCCAGCATCGGCTTCGTGCTGCCGTTCTCCCTGGCGGAGGCGGAAGCCTTTTGGCGCGGCAAGGTGCTGCCGCCGCTTGGCGCGGGCGGCCGGATTCTGCTGGTTGCCTGGCAGGGCGGGCGGCTCGTCGGGTCGGTGCAGCTCGTCACCGATACGCCGCCCAACCAGCCGCACCGGGCCGAGGCCGCCAAGCTGCTGGTCGACCCGGCCTGTCGCCGTCGCGGCATCGGCCGGGCGCTGATGGCGGCGCTCGAGGCGCACAGCCTGGCGCTCGGGCGCAGCCTGATCACGCTCGACACGCGCAGCGGCGACAAGGCGGAACCGCTCTATGCGGCGCTCGGTTTCGCAACGGCCGGCGTCATCCCCGGCTATTGCCGCGATCCCTTCGATGGCCGCCTCGATGCGACGACCATCATGTTCAAGGCATTGCCGGTCGCGCCTTAGCCTGGTTCTACAGTCGCGTTCCTTCGCGCCCCTAAATCGCCCCACCGGATCAATAGCTTGTGGGCTGACTTATCGAAACAGATGGGGACCATCTGTTTCGGTCAGACCACCAGGCATAGCGGCATCGCCGAAGGCGGGCGCCGCCAGCCGCTCCACATGGGCCTTGAGATCGGCCGGCCAGGCGGCGATGCGGCCGCGGAACGCCTTGGCGTCGCCCGCGTAGAGCGCGCGCGCCGCTTCCTCATAGCCCGGCTGGTCGCCCAGCATCGCCATCATGAAACGGTCGGCCGCCGCCTGCGCCTGGCGGGTGCGTTCGCGCGGCGCGCCGGCGTTGCGGGCCGCATCCACCAGCCGGCGCAGGGTCGCCGATGCGCCGCCCGGCTGGCTGCCCAGCCAGTCCCATTGGCGCGGCAGCAGCGTCACTTCGCGCGCCACCACGCCCAGTTTGGGGCGGCCCGGCGTGCGCGGCGCCTGGGGCTTTCGGGGCGCGGGCGCCAGCCTGGCCGCCATTTCGGCCTTGCTGCCGGTCAGGTTGAAATCGGTCTGCCGTCCCGTCGCGTCGTCGAAGATGAACAGGTCGGCTGCCGGATGCATGTCGAGGACGGCCCGGGCGGCCAGTGCCACCTCGGCCGCCGGTCCGCTGGCCAGGCATTTTTTGCCGTGAAAGGCGGTGTAGGTGGTGGTCATGGTCGTCTCCAGGGAATTTTCCACTTTTTACCCGGGTATAATATTTCTGTCAATATACCCGGGTAAAACTATGGGCGACCGGCTCCCCGGCGGTTGGCGCGGCTGCTTCTGCATGTTGGCTGCAATGGCGTTCCGGCCGGGTCCTAGTGGTGCGATCCCAACAGATGGTCCCCATCTGTTGGGAAAAATCGCCCCACCAGATTAATAGGTCCTGACCCTAGAGGAGATGACGCATGAGAGAACTGATTCTGCTGCGCCATGCGAAATCGAGTTGGGACGATCCGTCGCTTGGCGATTTCGAGCGGCCCTTGGCGCCGCGCGGCCGGCGCGCCGCGCCGCTGATGGGGCGCGAGATTGCCGCGCGCGGCTGGCGTCCCGATCATATGCTGGTTTCGTCGGCGCGCCGGGCGCAGCAGACCTGGCGGCTTGTCGCCGCCGAGCTCGGCGTCGAGGCCGATACGGCCGCCTTCGACGCGGAGCTCTACATGGCGTCTGCCGAGCGGCTTCTGGCGGCGGTCCGCAAGGCTCCGCCGGCGGCGGAGCGCCTGCTTCTGGTCGGCCACAATCCCGGGCTCGAAGGGTTGGCCGCCGCGCTCGCCGGCCCCGGTTCCGATGACGGCGCGCTCGACCGGATGAGCAAGAAATTCCCCAGCGGGGCACTCGCCCGGTTCACGCTGGACGGCCCGTGGCAGGGCCTCGGCTTCGGCGCCGCGCGGCTGGCGCATTTCCTGCGGCCGAAGGATTTTCCCTGAGCGTCTCGCTGATTCTGCTTTCTGGAGGATTGCGTCTCCACCTTCGCCGGGAAATTGGATAAGCTCCGTATCATGCGTGCCGTCCTTGCCCTTCTCGCTTTTGCTTGCGCCTGCCTGCCGGCGCGCGCCGAATGGCGTCTGGAAAACGGCATCGCCATGGCGACGCCCGACGACGGCAACAGCAACATCACCCGGCTGGTGATCGAATGCGGCGCGCCGTTCAACCTTCTGGTCTATGCCTCGGGCGGCCCGGTCCTGCCGGTTGCGGGTGGGGGCGATGGCGGCGTCGAGGCCGATTATTTCTACCAGCCGCATCGGATCGAGGCGGAGGTGGACGGCCATTATTTTCCGCTGGCCGCGGCCGGTTCCGACGATGCGGTGGTGCTGACGGGGCAGGGGACGGAGGCGGAGGGCTACCTGGCCGATCTCGACCCGGGGCTGCTCGACGAGATGCAGCGGGGCCGGCGCCTGACCCTGTCGTTCGATGTGACGCCCGAGCCGAACGCCGAAACCGATTCGCCGTTCGAAACCTTCGCCCGTTTCTCGCTTGCCGGGGCGGCCGAGGTGATCGGCGCCGCCATGCGGGACTGCCCGCCCTCCTGACAGCCTTATGTCAGCATGGGCATGGCGCGGCGGATTCGTGACGGCGCACCCCTTTCCATTTGCCGCGCGCGATTCCATATTCGGCTCATGGCCAAAACACCCGAACACAAGAATGGCGGCTTCGCCGAAGCCCCCCAACCCGGGCTTTCGGGCACGCCGCTCTCCGGCTCGGTCGCCGATTGGGCCGAAGAGATAGCGCGCGAAGCGGAAAAGCCGGCGAAGGCGAAGAAATCCAGAATTCCCGAGCGCTCCTCGAACGCCTCGAAGACCGCGCGCGGCACCTCCATGGGCGGGGCCGCCTCGGCGCGCGAGCGGGCCGCCGCCGGCCTGATGCCCGTCTCCGGGCTCGACGTCACGCTGGAGGAGGCCGAGGGCCTCACCTCGTCCGGCGTCACCGCCACGGTTGCCGCCCTGTCGGCGCTGATCGAGGCCGGCGATCCGAACCTGAAGACCGCCTGGACGCCGCACCGGCCGGCGCGGCCGGAAAAATCCGAAGGCGGCATCGAACTCAAGATGCAGACCGCGTTCAAGCCGTCCGGCGACCAGCCGACGGCCATCGCCGAGCTGGTCCAGGGCGCCAACGCGGCCGAGCGCACCCAGGTGCTGCTCGGCGTCACCGGCTCGGGCAAGACCTTCACCATGGCCAAGGTGATCGAGGCGACGCAGCGCCCCGCCCTGGTGCTCGCCCCCAACAAGACGCTGGCCGCCCAGCTCTATGGCGAGTTCAAGTCGTTCTTCCCCGACAACGCCGTCGAGTATTTCGTCTCCTATTACGATTACTACCAGCCGGAGGCCTATGTCCCGCGCTCCGACACCTTCGTCGAGAAGGAATCCTCCATCAACGAGCAGATCGACCGCATGCGCCATTCGGCGACGCGCTCGCTGATCGAGCGCGACGACTGCATCATCGTCGCCTCCGTCTCCTGCATCTACGGCATCGGCTCGGTCGAGACCTACACGGCCATGACCTTCCAGATGCAGATCGGCGACCGGCTCGACCAGCGGCAGCTGCTGGCCGACCTCGTCGCCCAGCAATACAAGCGCCAGGACATCAATTTCGTCCGCGGCTCGTTCCGCGTGCGCGGCGACACGATCGAGATCTTCCCCGCCCACCTGGAAGACCGCGCCTGGCGCATCTCGCTGTTCGGCGACGAGATCGAAACGATCACCGAGTTCGACCCGCTGACCGGGCAGAAGACCGACGATCTGCAATCGGTCAAGATCTACGCCAATTCGCACTATGTCACGCCGCGCCCGACGCTGAACCAGGCGACCAAGGGCATCAAGGAAGAGCTGAAGCACCGCCTCGTGGAACTGGAGCGCGCCGGCCGCCTGCTGGAAGCCCAGCGCCTCGAACAGCGCACCCGCTTCGATCTCGAAATGCTGGAGGCCACCGGTTCCTGCGCCGGCATCGAGAATTATTCGCGCTATCTCACCGGCCGCGCGCCCGGCGAGCCTCCGCCGACCCTGTTCGAATACATTCCCGACAACGCGCTGGTCTTCGTCGACGAGAGCCACGTCACCATCCCGCAGATCGGCGGCATGTATCGCGGCGACTTCCGCCGCAAGGCGACGCTGGCCGAGTACGGCTTCCGCCTGCCGTCCTGCATGGACAACCGGCCGCTGCGCTTCGAGGAATGGGACGCCATGCGCCCCTCGACCATCGCCGTCTCGGCGACGCCCGGCTCCTGGGAGATGGAGCAGGCCGGCGGCGTCTTCGCCGAGCAGGTCATCCGGCCGACCGGCCTGATCGACCCGCCGGTCGAGGTGCGCCCGGCCAAGGCCCAGGTCGACGACGTGCTCGGCGAGATCCGCGACACGACGGCCAAGGGCTACCGCACGCTGGTCACCGTGCTCACCAAGCGCATGGCCGAGGATCTGACCGAGTATTTGCACGAGCAGGGCGTGCGCGTGCGCTACATGCACTCCGACATCGACACGCTCGAGCGCATCGAAATTCTCCGCGACCTGCGCCTCGGCGCCTTCGACGTGCTGGTCGGCATCAACCTTCTGCGCGAGGGGCTCGACATTCCCGAATGCGGCCTGGTCGCCATTCTCGACGCCGACAAGGAGGGGTTCCTGCGCTCGGAGACGTCGCTGATCCAGACCATCGGGCGCGCCGCGCGCAATATCGACGGCCACGTCATCCTCTATGCCGACCAGATCACCGGCTCGATGAGCCGCGCCATGGAGGAAACCGGCCGCCGCCGCGAGAAGCAGCTCGAATACAACACGGCCCACGGCATCACGCCCGAAAGCATCAAGAAGAACATCGGCGACATTCTCGGCTCGGTCTACGAGCGCGACCATGTGCGCGCCGAGATCGGCGGGGCCAAGGGCGACGACCTCAACAACCTCGTCGGCAACAACCTCGCCGCCCATCTCGAACATCTGGAAAAGGCCATGCGCGACGCCGCCGCCGATCTCGATTTCGAGGAGGCCGCCCGCCTGCGCGACGAGGTCAAGCGCCTGCGCGAGACGGAACTGGCCATCATGGACGACCCGCTGGCGCGCGACGTCGGCGTGGAAAACACGCAAAAAAGCCGCCGCGACAAGGCGCGCGGCCGCAAGGGTGGCCAGTCCGGCCGGCCGCTCTCCCCCCTCGCGGGGGAGATGCCCGGCAGGGCGGAGGCGGGTGTGCAGGGGCGCGACGCCTCCGAAACCTCCCTGTTCCGCAAGCCGCATCTGGACGAGATGGGCACCGACCGCGTGCTGACGCCGGCGAAGAAAAGCCTGTTCCGCAAGAACGACCTGGACGAGATGACCGTCGGCCGCACGGAAAAGCCGGTGGCGAAAACCCCGCCGAAGAAGCCGGACGACGATGTCCGGCCCGTAAAGCGCGGCAAGATCGGCGCGGGCTCCTACGAGGACCCGGCCGACGCGCGCCAGGCCAGGCGCCGCCCGGGCAAGACGGGCAGGCCGGGGCGCTAGCCTTTCCGCCGTCATCCCGGGCCCGCAGGCACCGGAACCCATTGACGGGATGCACGAAGGTGCCGGCTGCCGCTGCGGGCGCAAAAATTTCTCTCGCCGGTGTCGGATCGCGCCGGCATTCTTCGTCCTTCGGCTGTCACACAACCCCAGGGAGTTTCCCATGTCCTATGTCGATGGTTTCATTGTCGCCGTCCCGAAAGCCAATCTGGAGACCTACAAGAAGATGGCCAGCCTGGCCGGCGGGGTGTGGAAGGAGCACGGCGCGCTCGCCTATGTGGAGGCGGTCGCCGACGACGTGCCCTATGGCGAGGTGACGTCCTTCCCGCGCGCCGTCCAGGCGAAGGACGATGAGACCGTCATCTTCTCCTGGATCGTCTATGAGGACCGCGCCGCCCGCGACGCGATCGTCGCCAGGGTCCTGGCCGACGCCCGCCTGCAGGGCGATGAGTGGAAACAGGTGTTCGACGGCCAGCGCATGATCTATGGCGGCTTCGAGGCGTTCCTGGAGCTTTGAGGGGCGCCGCCATCCGGTATATTCGTAGGGAGAGCCTGGATCTATTGGAAGAAGGCCGGCTCTCCCTGCGGTCGGGATGACGTGCGATTGTCGCCGGCAACCTTTGCGTGTATCATTCGGCGATGGGCGGTTATGTCTACATTCTCGCATCGCGCAAGAACGGCACGCTTTACACGGGTGTCACAAGCGATCTCGAACAGCGGGTTTGGGAGCATCGTGAAGGCATCACTGGTGGCTTTACCGAGAAGTACAGGGTGAAAATGCTGGTCTGGTACCGCGACTATCATGACATCCGCGACGCGATCGACGATGAAAAACGCATCAAGCGCTGGCGGCGCAAGTGGAAACTGGAGATGATCGAAGCGATCAATCCTCAATGGCGGGACCTGTACTCAACGCTGAACCAGTAATCCGCGCTTCCCCCAAACACCGCACACAACGCCGTCATCCCGGAAGCCGCAGGCTATCCGGGACCCATTGGCAGACTGCGCGGGGCGCGGCCCGGTCCTCGTTTCGCTCCCTTCCATCCCGGCGCTTTCTGCGGACCCCGGCCGTGCCGCTCAATGGGTCCCGGCTCTCGCTTCGCTCGGCCGGGATGACGGGGTGGGGATGGCCTGGATGACAGGGTGGGGATGGCCTGGATGAAGGGTAGGGGTGATCGCGATCCTACGCTTGCTGCGCTTTTCTACGTTGCCCCACGTCGTCATCCCCGAAGCTGCTCCGCGCCACCCCACGTCGTCATCCCGGAAGCCGCAGGCTATCCGGGACCCATTGGCAGACTGCGCCGAGCGCGGCCCGGCCCTCGTTTCGCTCCCTTCCATCTCGGCGCCTTCTGCGGACCCCGGCCGCGCCGCTCAATGGGTCCCTGCTCTCGCTTCGCTCGGCCGGGATGACGGGATAGGGGCTGGATGGGGTGGCCTGGATGGGTGGGATCGCGATCCCATGCTTGCTGCGCTTTTCCGCGCCGCACTACGCCGTCATCCCCGAAGCTGCCTTCCATCCGGCCCCGGATCTATAACCTACATGGGGTGGTTTGCGGACCGGCAGCTTCTGGGCAGCGGATCTGGGAAAGCTGCCTTTAGGTGGCTGCAGAACTTCAACCTCAACGTGCCTCAATTGCGGCCGTTCAGGGATAGGATGGGCGCTCCACAAAGAAGTCATTCGCCCATTCGAGAACGATGGTCCGGTCTCCGGCCCTTAACGCCGAGCAGGTTTTAGAAACGCGTCGATCAACGCGATCCATGCGAATGGCCGCCGACGTGCTTTCGACGGCCATTCTTACGATAATTAGGCCGCTGTCTTCTTCGCCCGATGCTTGAGCAACGCCTTCTCGAACTCGCCCACGGCGAACTCGTGGCTGGCTTGGTTCTTGGCGAGCTTCTGCGGGTCGAAGCGCGCCATGTCCAGCACCAAGCGGTAAGCGCCGGCGATATCGCTGAGATACTTCTTGAGGAAGGCACTCGGCTCCGTGGCCCACACCACGCGGTTGTCCTCGATCTCCATCAAGCCTTTTAGGCCGTAAACAAGCGGCATGATTAGGCCGTCGGGATAGCGGTATTTGACCGGGCGGTTGAGATAGTGGGTCATCGGCTGTGTCGCTACATACGACGCTTTGTCCTTGGCGGTGTCGCGTTTGACCGGGTCATACATCTTTACGATCGTGCTCGAACCGAAGCGATAGTGATTCGAGTTATAAGCTTCCGGGAATTCCTCGTAGATTTGGTCGTACAGTGCCGGCAGATCCGCGAGGATATCGAAGCAGCCTTTCACCGTGTCGTTGTGCAGATCGTGCGTCGGCCCTTCCCCTGCAATTGGCGCGGAGACTCCAGGGTGGCGCATGAGCTTATCGAATTGCTTCGAACACTCCCCCTTGTTGCGATAGATATTCTGCGGGGTGACGCTGATGTCCAGCGGCAGCAGATGCGCCTCATTCGCCTTGTTCAGCGGGATCCACGACAGGGCAAGGAGGTCGCGAACTTTGATCGGGCGCGCCTCGCTGCTCTCCCATTCATTGCTCTTCCACTCGACGCGGGCCGCAATCTTGGGATCTAGGCGGTCCCTGATCTCGGTGTAGAAGCCTAGCTTGTTCGACTTAGTTTCTTGCGTTAGCTGGGCGTTGTTATTGCGAGCAGCGCAGATCTCCAGCACTGACATTTCAAACTGCTGGACGGCACCCACATCTTCAATGTCGGAAGGCACGAGAAGCTCAACCGGCACTAAGAAGTCGAAGCTCTCCTTTTCCTTCTCAAGCTCCTTGCGGTATTCGGTCCAGAGTTCCTTCATGTCCTCCCATAGAGCGATGCGGGCAATTTCCCTCTCTTCGGCAACTGCGGAGAGCATGTGCAGGCCGATGGCCAGCATGTTGTGACCACCATCAAGGATGCCCTCGGAAGCGGGGTCCTCGAATGCGAGTTCAAAGCGGTTGCGCTGCAATGTCTCGTAGGTGGACGTGCCGATCAAGATCCCCTTGGACTTGAAAGGGAAAAGCTCGGGGGTCGTCTCCAGCGATTCCAGAATGGCGGTGGTCACGCTCCCGACCTTGGCTGCACGGGGGTTTGCTTCGAGAGAGACGTGATCGAACAGGCTGAAGAGGTCGCGTCCCCGGACGAAACCCGTGTAGCGCTTGATGCCTGCTATCGAATTCTCGCTAGAGACGGAGCTCAACCGCTCTTCGTCACGCGAGTTAGGTTGTTCCGCGACCAGCGCGAAACGAACGATCAATTTGGGAGTTTCAGTCATTTCCAGTCCTTCGTCATAGAAGAGACTGGTCTCGGACCATCGGGCGCACGTGTATGCGCCAATGAAACCGGCATCGCCGATTGACTAGCTGCTTTTCAGCAGCACGATTGCCGAAACCATCTCAGGCTTCTTCTCAGCCTCTATCCAGAGGCACGGTAACCATGATGCAGGCTGCGGTTTTTGTCAATCGGTCGGCGTCTGTTCTTCACATCGTGTGGCGGTTGCTCTACCTCGCCGGAGGCTGGATACGAAGAACGTAGAAGTGAAAATGTCAGGTTCCTGAGATGGTTGCTCAAAATCCGCTGGTCTGCCATCGGCCTCGATGAAGTCGAAAGCCAAGTACTTTTCGAATGGCTGGTTTCGGGTCGCGGCAAGTTAGGCAGAAAGGCCGCAATGCGGTTGCAAGCAGCCGTTTGATCTCAGCCGCAGGAAAGGCAATTCAGGTTGCTCATTCGCTCAAAAGCCGCCAATCCCCTCCCGGCCCCCGTTCCAGCCACTCCACGCATCCGCAGCGAAATTCCCTGCGCCTGAATACTGGTAGACGCTGCTTCCTCCACACCCAACGAGGACAAACCCACACCCCAAAACCCCCTTCCTCCACGCCAACCCCTTGCCAATCCTGCCTTTTCCCGCGTCCGCCCAGAAAATCCCCCGCATTCTTGTCCCCGCGCTTCCAACCGCGCCCATAATCCCCCCATCGCCCTCGCGGGAACCCGGTCCGGACCGGGGGTCGGGGAGGGCGGCGGCAGCCTCCCGCTCCGGGGATCGGTTCCCGGAGCCTTGTGAGGGCCCGCAGCAGGCCGGAATCTCGTGCCGGTGTGCCGCAAGGCAGGCAGGCGCGGAATGCGGAGAAGCCGCGGGGGTGGGGATTGTTCGCCATGCGGACAGGGGCCGGTGAAACGGTTCCTGCGCGCCGAGGGTCCATTCGCGCAAGCGGCGGACCGGAGGCACGCCGGTGGAACGTCCTGCATCCCTTTGACCGGTCGACCGGGGGACAGCGGCCGGCGGGGCGCGTGGTGCGCGCCAGCATTATCCATTCGAGAGGCACGGACAACGCGCCCCGCTTCCCGAACCGACAATGGCCAGACGCGTTCGGCGGGCGTGGCGCTGCCGGCGGCTGGCCGAAAAACCGTGCCGCGCGGCCGGACAGGAACCCGACCAAGGGAGAAGACGATGCAGCAGCAGAAAATGGTTCTGGAAGACATGGCGCGGGCGCTCGGCGTGGCGCGCTGCTCGCTGCCGGAGAGCGCCTTCCCGCTCACCCTGCCGATCGAGCCGCCGCCCTGGTCGCGCGCCGAGATGGTCGTGATGTACCGCTTTCTGGCCAATGAACTGGCGCTGGCGCCGCGCTGCGCCGGCAAGCGCTGCCGCCGTTCAGGCCATTGCTGCGGCGGGTTCGGCGAAAAAGACCCGGCGCCTTGCCTGCCCCTGTGGGACGAGGCGGCGCTCGACCGGCTGCGCGTCGCCTGCGCCGCGCTGATGATCGGCTGGGTCTGCCAGGTGGAGCGCTTCGAGATGGTGATGGGCGAACCGGCATGGCCACGCTGAGCCGGCGCGGAAACATCCATTGCTGGGCCAGTTCGCACCGCATAAATGCGGTGCAAGCAGGAGATAGGGAATTTTGAGTGACCTGTGCACAGTACACGACGCATGCCAATTTCGATCTTGCGGCAACGGCGTTGTGCGTGGTTCGACAAGCTCACCATGAGGGCGGTTGAGCTTGGCAGGATGAGGGCGGTTGAGCTTGGCAGGATGAGGGCGGTTAAGCTTGGCAGGGTGAGGGCGATTGGTTGGCAGGGAGCCTGATTTCGAGACGTGGCAGATGGGCTTGCAGCCCTACACCGCCCTCATGGTGAGCTTGTCGAACCACGCACCGGGTCAATGCAATGGGGTGCAAACCATTGTGTCGTGTCCGATGGCGTCCGAATGGACGCATGGCGCTCTGGAGCAATTCCAGGAAAAGTGGGAACCGGTTTTCCGTCCGGAATTGCGTAAAAACAAAGAGATAGAGCATTTGCGTGTTTCGGAGAAAAGCGGAAATGCTCTAGAAACGCAGCGTGAAGCGCGCCTTGACCGTCTGTTTCGGGGCAAACGTCTCCGTGCCGGCCGACAGGCCGTAATCGGCCTTCACCGTGGCGCGCGGGTTGAGCGCCCAGTCGAAGCCGGCGGTGGCGGCGATGCGCGCCGATTGGCTGATGCTGCGTGTCGCTTCCGCCTCCGGCCGCTCCGGATCAACGTCAGGATCGGGCGTCGTGCGCCGCACGCGGGCGATGCGCCATTCCAGCCCGGCGCGCGGCGTCAGCCGTCCGCGCCGGGTCGAAAGCTGCGTCTCGCCGCCCAGCCCGAGCGCTATTTCCGCCCGGCGCGCCTGCCGGTCGGGGGCTGCGCCGGTGAAGCGCATCCGCGCCACCGTGCCCTGGCTGTAGCCGCGCAGCGTCACCCGGCCCAGATGCAGGTCAAGGTCCAGCCGGCGGCTGGCGCGCAGCATGGCGTAAACCTGGCTGCCGGCGGCGTTCGCCAGCCCGGAGCCACCGTCCGCCCAGCCGGCGAAGCCGCTCTGCGCGCCGCCCAGCGCTGCGTCGAGATAGGTGTCGGGTGTGGCGAAGAACGTGCCGTAAAACGTGTTCGACAGGCTGCCTGCCGCATAGGTGAGGTCGGTCGAAAGCGGCGAGCGGTCATAGGCGAGGCCCACCGCATTGCCGATCAGCAGGCGCCGCGACAGACGCATGTCGGCGCCGAAGGCGATGCCCTTGCTCGACAGCGCCGAGGCGCGCGGGTCGTTGGTGCGCGCCTCGCTCAGCACCGCTTCGCCCGCCGCCCAAGCGGCCAGCCTGTCGGTGCGGCGCAGCTTTTGCGGCGCCAGCGCCCGGCGCGTGTCGAGCACGGTGCTGCGCGCCGCGTCGGCGCCCTTCACGTGCAGCCTGAGCAGGCTCGTCGCCGTGTTGCCGCCGTCGGCCCGCAGGCGGCGCGTGGTTGGCCAGCCGCTCGCGCACCAGCGAGAGCTGGCGCGCCTGGCTGTCCATGGCGCGCGCCTGCTGCCGGCTGAACACGGCATTCATGTCATGGCTCTCCTGCGCGGCGCCGGGCGTCGGCGCCAGCCAGGGCGTCAACAGAACGGTCAGCACCGCTGCGAGGAGGGCGGGCCGGGGTGGACGGCAAGGCATGGGCGGCAATCCCGCAATTGACCGCCAGTGGCGATTGCCGGTGCGATCATCGATGGAAATCGGCCGCAAGATAGTCCCGTTCGCGGGGCGAATAAACAGTAACGCCAGGTTTCTGCCTGAAACAAATTGTTTTCATTCGCCGGTGTTGTGCAAATGCAATAGGGCCGGCCGGAGGCTGCGGGGCGCGGCAAGCGGCGATTTCACCCGGCGGAAGAAATGCGTTACGAGGACGCTTCAGACCCCGAACCCACCGAATGGATTGTTGATGAAAATCACCCTCGCCATCCTCGCCGTCCTGGCCTTCGCCGCACCGGTCGCCGTCTGGGCGGCACTGAGTTCGGCCATGTGCGGCCACGCCGCGCGGACCGGCTGCGGGATAGAATTGAGCGACTTCATCGACGATGAATTCATGATGATCGCGGCGCTGCCCTGGCTGCTGGCGGCGGCTCTCGGCTTGCTGGCGTGGCGGGTCGGGCAGAAGCGCTGAGGCGCGCTGGCGTTCTGGTGCACCGGCCTGAACGGGTGGGTGCATCAAGGCGGCGGGCCTTGTGCCGCCTAGAGCGCCATGCGTCCATTCGGATGCATAAAGGACGCTCTATCTCTTTGTTTTTCCGCATTTATGCGGATGTCAGGTGAAACCACCTGACGGCAAAATGCTAAAGGTTTGAGCGTTATGCGTCGAGCCGCGTAACGCCGTCGAGACCGGCCTGGACCAGGTTCAGCGGCATGCGCCGTCCGTCCGCCCAGGAGCGCATCACATGGCCGGCGACCCGCTCGCGGGTCTTGCGGTCGGTACGCCTGACGCCCAGTTCGCTGCACACCGCATCGATGGCATTGCGCATCGCGGTCATTTCCTCGGCGTCGTAAATGCCGGTACGGATATGTGGTACTCGAGACTTGGCCATCATCCGGCCCTCCTCTGCCGTGCGAAGGCGCGATCGTGCTCCTAGTGCCGCCGTCCATCGCCGCTTCGCATTGCCACGGTAGCACGATTATTTCCGCTTTTCATTATGGCGAATCTTTGTTGCAGCCTTGCAACATGCGGATTTGGCGGCGTTTTTGCGGTTCGCAGAAAAAATCATCGCCTTGCGTGAACCAATGTCCGACCTGCCGCGACCCATGGATATCGGGCGGCCGGAAGGGCCGGCCATTCATCGCCAAGGAGGATGACATGACCATCAAACGCATCATCGCTACCGGCCTTCTGGCCGCCACCATCGCCGCCACCGCGCTGTCGGGCGCCATCAACGAAAGCCGTGCCGGCAGTCTGTCGCCGGGCGAGGCGGCGGCGATCGCCGGTGTCGGCGGGCTGATCGTCGGCGGGCTGATCGCCGATTCCCGCCGTCATTACTACGGCCCGTCCTATGCACCGGCTCCCGTCTATGGCGGCGGCTATTCGTGGGAGCGCCATGTGGCGCGCTGCTATGCCCGCTACCGCTCCTACAGCGAGTACAGCGACAGCTATCTCGGCTTCGACGGATACCGCCATCGCTGCCGTCTCTAACCTTCGCCTTCCTCGCAATCGTCAATGAAAGGAGGCCGTTGAACGACGCATGAAGCATTCGACGGGTGACCGCTCCCCGCTCTCCCACATCCGTTGCGGTCATCCCAGGGCCGGCGCATCCCCCCGCGCCGGCCCGTCTTCACGTGGCGCGGCCGGCGGTAACCGGAAGTTATCGCCATCGTCCATCACGCCCGTCGCAAGCGATGTTTCGTGATCGCTCGGCGCGCCGATCTGGGCAAAGCTGCAGCCGCCGCCCCATTCGCGCCACAGGCGTTGCGGGGCGGTGTCTGCGCCTTTGGCCGCTCACGCTGCCCCATTGCCGCCACGGTCCGTGGCCGAACGGCAAAATGCGGCATTGCTGCGGCGTCGTGCGTGTGTGTCGCGGTCATCCTGTTTGATTTGAGATCGGCGGGCATTGCGGCCTATTTTTTGCCTGCCGGTCTGGTTCTCCAGCCCCCCAAGCCTAAACCGAGTGCTGGACCGGCGTCCTTGAAGCATTTTGCAGTCGGGTGAAATCACCTGACGTCCGCATGAATGTGGAGAAACAGAGAGGTGGAGCGTCCTTCATGCGTCCGAACGGACGCATGGCGCTCTGAAGCCAAAGGAGTTCACTTGATGAAGACCATCCTTGCAGCCATCGCCGCGACCGGTTTCCTCACGCTGGCGGCCTATGCCGCCGAAGTCGAAGGCACGGTGCAGACGGTCGATCCGGCGACACAGACGATCGCCCTTGATGACGGCACGGTCTACACGGCGAGCGCCGGCGTCGATCTTACCAGTCTGACGGAAGGCGCCAAAGTCAAGCTGACCGTCGACGACACCACCAATGAAGTGACAGCGGTCGAAGCGCAAATGTAGTCCCGCTTTTCTCCAGCAGTGGAGCCGGCTTCCGCACGGGAGCCGGCTCTTTCGCGTAACAGTGCCGAACCGTTTCGGAACTAACTGTCATAAATCTCTGTTAAGGGGTATTTCTTGAAGAGATTCGACCGTTTGTCGCAGACAAGGCGCACGTTACATCGGAGGCAGAAACCCATGAAGATTGCAGTTCTTGGCGGCGATGGATTCGTCGGCTGGCCGACATCGCTCCACCTGTCGGCGGGCGGGCACGAGGTGCACATCGTCGACAATCTGTCCCGGCGCTGGATCGACACAGAGCTTGGCGTGCAGTCGTTGACGCCGATGGATTCCATCCAGGAGCGGACGCGCATCTGGCATCAGGAAACCGGCCGGCGCATCAGGTTTCACCTGATCGACCTGGCGCGCGATTACGACGTGCTGAAGGCCTGGCTCGCCGAGCATCGGCCGGACGCGATCGTCCATTTCGCCGAGCAGCGCGCCGCGCCCTATTCGATGAAGAGCGATCGGCACAAGAACTACACGGTCAACAACAACACCAATGCGACGCACAATCTGCTCAACGCGATGACCGAGATCGGCCTCGATGCGCATCTGGTGCACCTGGGCACGATGGGCGTCTACGGCTATTCCTCGGTGGGTGCTGCGATCCCCGAAGGCTATCTGCCGGTCGGCGTCGAGACGCTTGCCGGGGAAACGGCGACGCAGGAAATCCTCTATCCGAGCAATCCCGGCTCGATCTACCACATGACCAAATGCCTGGATCAGCTCCTGTTCCAGTTCTACGCCAAGAATGACGGGGTGCGCATCACCGACCTGCATCAAGGCATCGTCTGGGGCACGCACACCAGGGAAACGCTGCTGCATCCGCAACTGATCAACCGCTTCGACTATGACGGCGACTATGGCACGGTGCTCAACCGCTTCCTGATCCAGGCGGCCATCGGCTATCCGCTGACGGTGCATGGCACGGGCGGTCAGACCCGCGCCTTCATCCACATCCAGGATTCGGTGCGCTGCATCGACCTGGCCCTGAAAAGCCCGCCGAAGCGTGGCGACCGGGTGGAGATCTTCAACCAGATGACGGAAACGCACCGGGTGCGGGATCTGGCCGAACTGGTGGCGCGCATGAGCGGCGCAAAGGTCGCCTACCTGCCCAATCCGCGCAAGGAAGCGGCCGAAAACGACCTGGTGGTCAGGAACGACAAATTCCTGGCGCTCGGTCTCAACCCGACGACGCTGGAAGAGGGATTGCTTGGCGAGGTGGTCGATGTGGCGAAGAAGTTCGCCTACCGCGTCGACCGCAGCCGCATCCCGGCGGTTTCCGCCTGGACCAAGGACATCGCGCCGACCATCGAACGCGATCCGGAAGGCAAGCGGCTGAAGAGCGTCGGCTGAGTTGCATCCCGCATGTCCGCAAACGCCTATGTGACGCTCGTCACCAATGCCGACTACGCCATGGGCGCGCTGGCACTGGTGCGTTCGCTGAAACGGACCGGCACCGCAGCCGATATCGTCGTGCTGCACACGGGCGGCGCGCCGGCGGCGGCGCTTGAGCCGCTGTCGGCGCTCGGCGCGCGGCTGGTGCCTGCCGAACTTCTGCCGACGTCCAATGCCTTCAACGCGCGGCATCAGCGCGCCCGGCTGCACGCCAATGCGCCCTTCACCAAGGGCAACAAGCCGGCATTTCACACGCCGCTCGACAATTTCGCCAAGCTGCGGCTGTGGCAACTGACCGATTACGAGACGGTGGTGTTCATCGATGCCGACGCGCTGGTGGTGCGCAGCATCGACCGGCTGTTTTCCTATCCGGAGTTTTCCGCCGCGCCCAATGTCTATGAGAGCCTGGCCGATTTTCACCGGCTGAATTCCGGCGTGTTCGTCGCCAAGCCGTCCGAAGCGACGTTCCGCCAGATGCTGGAAAGGCTTGATAAGCCCGACGCCTTCTGGCCGCGCACCGACCAGACCTTCCTGCAGGAGTTCTTTCCCGCCTGGCACGGCCTGCCGGTGTTCTTCAACATGCTGCAATATGTCTGGTTCAACATGCCGGCGCTGTGGGACTGGAAGTCGGTCCATCTGGTGCACTACCAGTATGAGAAGCCATGGGAGAAGGACCATCCCAAGGCGCGGGAACTGCGACCGCTGATCGACCTCTGGCGTGCCTATCATGACGGAGAGGGGATCCCGGATACCGACACGCTGGACAATCCGGCGCCATGAACGCGCGACACAGCATCGTCTCGGGCGGGACAGGCCTTGTCGGGCGCTTCATCGTCGAGGCGCTGCTGGAGGCGGGGCATCGGGTGACGGTGATGGGCCGCACCCCGCCGTTCGACGGTTTCTTCTCGGCGCCGGTCGCTTTCGCTCCCATTACCCTCGAACCCAAGGCGGCTTCGACGGCCTTGTTCGAGGGCGGCGATTTCTTCATCCATGCCGCTTTCGACCACGTGCCTGGAAAATACCGCGGCGGCGAGGGACAGGATGCGGAGGGTTTTCGCCGCCGCAATCTCGACGGCAGCGTCGCGCTGTTTCGTGCGGCGCGGGCCGCCGGCGTCGCGCGCACCGTGTTCCTGTCGAGCCGCGCCGTCTACGGTCTCCGGCCAGCCGGCGAAACGCTGGACGAGCAAGACGAATGCCGGCCCGATACGCTTTACGGCGCGGTCAAGCTGGAGGCGGAGCAGGCATTGGCGGCGCTTTCGAACGCGGTCTTCGCCGGCATTAGCCTCCGGGTGACCGGCGTCTACGGACCGGCTGGTCCTGGCCGGCCGCACAAATGGGCGGAATTGTTCGAGGACTATCTGGCCGGCCGCACCGTGGCGCCGCGCGCGGGCACGGAGGTGCATGGGGACGATCTGGGCGCGGCTGTGCGGCTGGTGCTGGAGGCCACCACCGATACGGCAACGCCCAGTACGGCAACGCCCAATACGGTAACGCACCGCGTGTTCAACGTTTCGGACATGCTGCTCGACCGGCGCGACCTCCTGGCGATCGTCGCCGACCAGACCGGTTGCGGCAATCCGCTGCCGGAGGCCGCAGATCAAGGCAGCGTCAACGTGATGAGAACCGACCGGCTGATGGCGCTCGGCTGGCGGCCCGGCGGCATGGAGCTTCTTCACCAAACGGTTATGCAGCTACATGGCACTGGTGATGTGTCTTCACCGCTCAGGCATGGATTCTCGGGTCAAGCCCGAGGATGACGAATCGTATGAAAAGACAGGGCCAATCGTTTAGCTTGGTAATTTACAACCTCAATTCTCGTCATCCTCGGGCTTGACCCGAGCAA